>WJJK01000170.1 GCA_014729705.1 Candidatus Altarchaeales archaeon
GCAATTATGTCTGAGAGGAACAGTATTCCCTGCCTGCCCACACCTGCAATCAGTAAGTCCAACTCCATTTTCTTTATTCAACGAAAAGGCAGGGGGCGTCGGCTATTAACACCTTCAATCCCTGCTTCTTTAGGGCTTTTTTTATTTGGGTGGGGGTTTCCTCATGATCCCGGGGGTCGTATGTTTTCACGTAATCTGCTCCAAGCATCTTGCATATTCCCTCAAGCTTTATCTTCCCCGCACCCCTGAGGGGCGTGGGTTGGTGTCCTGTCATCGCAGTCGAATGGTTGTTGAAGATGATTAATACCATGTCCGCGTGGTTTGCGGCTGCGTTCAGAAGCCCCGTTAAACCGGAATGCAGGAAGGTGGAGTCCCCTACAACGGCGACCGGCTGCTCTACCCCCACGTGGTTCATCCCCGCGGCCTGATTTATCCCCGCCCCCATGCAAAGAAGCGTGTGCATTGCTTCATAGGGTTTCTGGGCTCCCAGGCTATAACATCCTATGTCGCCTGCAATATTGTCTACGCCAAGTTTCCTTAATGCTTCGTAGGTTCCCCTGTGGGGGCAGCCGGGACACAACGTGGGGGGCCTGGGGGGCGCCTGCTTCTTTAATCTCCGGGTTCCGCGGTAATCCACCTCCAACGCTTGGGCTGCGTGCCGGGGCAGCAGCTCACCCCATAAAGGCAGGTCCCCTGAAAGCCTGCCTTTTACGTTGTCACATAAACAATTTATTTGTCTTTCAAGCAGGGGGTCGCCTTCCTCAAACACAATTATTTTTTTGTGTTTTCCCGTGAATTCGGTGAGTTTCTCCCTGGGGGGCGGCCAGGTTCCAATAGACATTATGGAGTGTTTTTTTCCCGCGAACTCGCATGCCATGTTTACTGTGTGGCCTTCAGCTACCACGCCTGTATCTGAGTCCCCGTATGCTATGTGGTTATATTTTGTGTGCTCAACGTATTCATTGATTTTTTTTTGTTTGCCCTGGAGGTTCCTTCGGGCGGGCCTCGCATTCTGGGGGATCATAACACTTCTTTCTATGTCTTTTCTGAAGGCCCCTTCAGGGGGGTTTCTGGGTTCACCTACCGTGACCTTTGCGGCGGTGTGTGCTGTCTGGGTGTTGGTCCTAAGGATTAGGGGTAAGTCAAGTTCTTCGGAGACTCTGAATGCTTCGCAGGTCATGTCGTAGGCTTCCTGCGGGTTTTTTGGTTCCAATCCAAGGGTTTTCGCGGCCTCTAGGTAGTGTCGAGTGTCCTGCTCGTTTTGGCTTGAATGCATCCCCGGATCATCGGCTACCACTAAAACTAATCCCGCGGAAACACCTGTGTATGGAAGCGTCATTAGGGGGTCGGCTGCCACATTCAATCCCACGTGTTTCATCACGCACAGGCTTCTTACGCCGCTTAAGCATGCTCCCGCGGAAGTCTCAAGCGCCACTTTCTCGTTGACGCTCCACTGTATATGCCGGTTGGGGGAATGTTTAAGCAGGTATTCTATGACCTCGGTTGAGGGTGTGCCGGGGTATCCGGCAACGAACCCCACAGCCGAGTGCAGGGCTGCCTGTCCTATTGCATGGTTTCCGAGACAAAATTTTTCAGCGATTTTCGGTTTCCACCCCCAAAATAGATAAAGGTTTGCTTGGATAAAAGACTGGTTTTATTGAATTTAAGTTACCCACCTACTGGCGTGAGGGGTTGTTGTAATTAAAGGCTTTTTTTTGAAGCAGGGTTTTAACGGGTTTGCCTGTGAGGTTGGAGGCCTGTATTTTATTTTTTTTCCGGTGGATTCTGTGCGGCGTCTGAATTCAAATATTTTCTCCGCAATCCCGCGCAGATAAAGGGACACGCCCGGAGGCATCTGTGTTTCTGGCTCGTTTGCCACCTTCTCCGGGCTTAAGGTGGTTAAGACCTCGTTTTCGCCTTTCAGTGTTTTGATTGCTATGGCAGCCACATCCTCATCTTGGGGGTTTTTCCCCTTAAAGTAACATACTTTTTTCTTTTCCTGCATAAGCTATTAAATAATTTTTTTTTCATGGTTTTTATATGTTTTCCTCATATACTTGGAAGTGGATGTTTCAAACACGGGAAAACCGATAATCTCTGTTTCTGGTCTCAGCAAGAAGTTCAAGGATTTGGTTGCCGTAGACAACATATCCTTTGATGTTTGGGAGGGGGAGGTTTTCGCTTTCCTAGGCCCTAATGGGGCGGGTAAGTCGACCTCAATTAAGATGATGACAACCATCTCCACCCCGACGTCGGGTAGCATTACTTTAAACGGGTTTAATGCTTTAACGCAGAAGGAGCAGGCTCGGTCTTCTTTCGGCATCGTGTTTCAGGATCAAAGCATCGACGAGGAATTAACGGCGTTGGAGAACATGCAGTTTCACGCAGCAATCTATGGTGTCACCCAAAAGCAGGCTCAAAAGCGTATTTCCTCGTTGCTTGACATGGTTGAGTTATCCTCTAGGGCCGGGGATTTTGTGAAAAACTTTTCCGGGGGGATGAAAAGGAGGCTTGAGATTGCGCGGGGGTTAATACATCACCCCAAGATCTTGTTTCTGGATGAGCCTACCCTTGGACTGGATCCTCAGACTCGGAACAGGATGTGGGAGCACATTAAAAGATTGAATGAATCCGAGAATATGACTATCTTCTTCACCACCCACTACATGAATGAGGCCGAGGATATGGCCGATACTATTGCCGTAATCGATTACGGGAGGATAGTCGCCAAGGGATCCTGTGATCATATAACTAAGTCCACGGGCACCAGCACCCTTGAGGAGGCGTTTCTTGATTTAACCGGCCGACAGATTAGGCAGGGTAACGGTTCGGCTATGGATCGTATGAGAAGGTTTAGGCGGATGAGATGATAAAGGTAGTATACGTGATGTGGCTTAGGCAGTTGAAGCGTTACTGGAGGTCAAAATCCCGTTTAATAGGGAGCATTGGTCAGTCGGTCCTCTTTCTGGTGGCTTTTGGGTTTGGATTCAGCCCCGTCTTCGCAAAGGCGGGGGAGGGGGATTACATGCAGTTTCTGGCACCAGGGATCATAAGCATGAGCATCCTATTCACAAGCATGTTCACAGGCATCGAAGTTGTTTGGGACCGTAAATTCGGTTTTCTTAAGGAGACTCTTGTCGCGCCAATCCCCCGCTACGCTATCATGTTGGGCAGGACTTTGGGGGGCGCTACCATCGGGATACTGCAGGGGCTGGTGGTCTTTGGCATCACGCTAGTACTGGGTTTTAGGCCGATGAATTGGTTGTTTTTTCCGGCAGCCCTTTTTTTCATGTTTCTTATGGCAACCCTTTTAACCGCTTTCGGGACGGCGATCGCCTCTAAAATCGAGGATATGCAGGCTTTCCCGATGATCATGAACTTCATAATCATGCCCATGTTTTTTTTGTCAGGCGCCTTATTCCCGCTTGAGGATCTGCCAGCCTTCATGGACGTCGCAATCAAATTAAATCCCTTGACGTATGGCGTGGACGGTTTGAGGTGGGCTTTGACAGGCGCCAACACATTCAACGTAATCCTTGATGTGGGGGTAGTCTTACTGCTCGCCTTAATCGTGAACCTGGTGGGAAGCAAACTATTCTCCGAGATAGAGATATGAGTGAAAGCATTATGCATGGGAATTATTTATTTTTTTGTTCTAATAATCTTTTATGTGTTTTAGGTTCTGCTTTAGTGCGTTAATCTTTTTTCTCTCACTCATATTATGCGTGCAGGCTGCTTGTGTTTCGCCTTCTGATGACAGTGAAAACTGGTATGTCTCAGACACCGTCTTGTGCACTGACACCTACAATCGGGTTACACTGGTCTTGGACGCCGACGGTATTGTGTTGGATTGTAATGGGTCGATTTTAGACGGATTGTGGGATGGGGAACAGCAGGAGGGGGTGATTGTTATGGCGGATTCCACTACCGTGATAAACTGTGATTTCCGCAACTATGAGTCAGGTTATTCCCTTCAGGAATCGGACTCCTCGGAGAAGATGGATTACGTTTTAAACAGCACATTCTATAACAACACCTATGGGATTGACGTTACCGTAATAAATTATGGCATCCACGTTGAAAACAGCTCCTTCCATCACAACAATGTGGGGTTAGATTTCGGCACCACTACAAATGTTACTGTTGTTTTAAATAATTTCACTGGGAATCTTCATGCAGCGGTAAAGGATAATTACGTCATGAAGTGGAGTAGGATAAACAACAACCGGTTTTCTGATCACAATAGGTCGTCAACGGTGAACGTGGTTGACATCGATCAATTTGAGGAGTCGGAGTTCAAAAACAATTATTTCATAAACCAAAACGGCACTGCCCTACTGCTGTCTACGTCTTCTGTTGCAAGTGAGTTGGTGATCGAAAACAACACCATAATCAATGTCTATGAAGGGGATGCTTTGGCGGTGTATTCAATGAGGGACGGCATCATACGGGGCAATACACTGATAAACAGTACACATACCGCGATTAGGTCGGGTGGGTTAAACCCGACAAATAATCTCATAGAAAACAACACTATAGTTAATCTTTTGCCTGTGGACAATTATGCATACGGGATTTATCTGAACAAGGATTTTAATACTACAATTAGGAACAACCACGTATTCGGCTACACCTACCCCATCATGCTCTATGATAAATCAAATTATTGTGTGGCATACAACAACATCATAAACGACACCACCCAGCAGGTTAGAAGCAGGAATCAGACTAACAGCTGGAACACCAGCAGGGATTGCACTAAAACCAATATTGCGGGTGGGCCTTGTGTTGGAGGTAATCTTTTCCTAAACAATGATAGTTCTGGGTTCAGCCAAACTTGTGCAGACGACGATAACGACGGGTTCTGCGATGACCCCTACACTGATTCAAGCGTGGGCTGGGAGGTTACAGATTATCTGGCTTTGACAGAGGACTATAATTATGCGCCCACACTTACTTTGGGTTCAGTCTCCCCGGAGTTGGATTCAACCGGCTCAACCTTCACTTTCACGGTAACCTACTCCGATGCTGACGGTGACGCGTCCTCTTATGTGAGATTGGTTTTGGATGGCGGGGAGCATGTGATGAGCAAGCAGTCAGGGGAGTTTGATTCAGGCGCGGTTTACTCTGTTGAACCAACCATAAACGACTACGGCACCCACACGTATTATTTCACATCAAGCGACGGCACCACAACAACAGACACGTCAACTGTAACTAAACCCCATGTAACCTCCAACTCCGACTGCAGCGTCACAGACCCCCCAGTTGCAGGCGACTGGGAGATAAGCTCCTCTGAAACCTGTCAAGACAGCGCATTCCTCGCCTCAAGCACAGGGGATTTATGCGTCAAAGACTCAAACACCCTGACAGTCGACGGCGCCACAATATACATAAACCAATCCAAACTAAACTTTGAAGGATCAAGTAAGATAACACTAACCAACGGAATACTAACTTTCATGTGAAACAATGTATTCTATGCGCCTCAACCCAATTGCACAACATACGTTTTTGGAGGATAAAACAGGGTTTCCTTGACCTAGCACAACCAGATATATTGGTTGAGGAGATCCAGGCACCCCCAGCCAAACAGAGCCCCTATCCTCAGAGTTATAAATAAAGAGGGTTTTCGCTGTTTTTTTGGTTTGCCTAAAGTAGTTTTGAGGTGGATTTATTTCTTTTTTCCAAGTATTATTTGCACTAGGATTATGCTTGCTGCAATCCATATAACCGTGTTTATGAAACCTGAGACCAAGAAATGTTGTGTGCTTGTTGGCACGTAAAACCTGCGTAAGAGACTCATTATGTAGTTGAGAGTGAGCCAAGGGGGGAAAATAATTATAAAGATTTTGAATATTTTTAATTGGGATAGGAGGGTAAGCAGAAATCCGAAAAGTGAGAGAACAAGTCCGTACATAAAACCTATTTGAACGGGTTTTCTGATGTTTTTGGAGATAAAATAAAAAAGCAGGAACAGGAAAACACAAAAAATGAAAACAGGCTTAAATCCCCGAAGAATAATGTTTAGGAGGAAATAGAGTATGACGAATATGCATGTTTTTTCTAGATAAAAAAGGAGTTTTTCCTCCCCATCAAGACCACTATCATTCATTTTTGTTTTCTGCTTTGCCAGGTCTATTTACTTTACTATAGGAGCCTATTATCTAATATGGTTGCTGTCACGTCTAAGGGTTCGAGGATTAGTTTTGGGGCTCTTCCTGAGCCTGGTGTAGCCAACAAGGGTTTTAGAGGTAATCAGGAGCGCGCTGATTTTCTGGAGAAGGTTGGGAGGACTGGCAGATACATCAAGATATATTTTGATAGGCATCAGGATGAAATCAGTGCAGCCCATAACTTTGGTCATGTTAATAGGGTGGCCACATATGCCGCCCAGATAGCTGAGGCTCTTGGAGCCGATGAGCGGACGTGCGAGCTTGCCAGGGCCGCAGGCTACCTGCATGATAGGGTTAGATACCCTAATGAGGGTAAGAAGCATGGGGGGCCTAGCGCAGAAAAAACGGGGGAACTGATGCGATACCCTCTGCTGAATTTTTCTGAGAGGGATCGGAGTATTATTCTTAATGCTATCGAGAATCACGAGACTAATCCCGTATGGTGGAAGGACGCAGATAGAAGGGATAGTGTACCCCATGATTCTAAGGAGATTGTGCAGACTGCTGTGAGGATTGCGGATGCCGCGTTAGAAGCCAACGGACCATATGTGCTTGCAAGAAGAGCTGCGTTTGTTTCAGGGGAGAGACTGCATGAGGGGGATCTCAAAGACAAGGATTTAACACCAGCTGAAGCTTTTGCAGCTGAATCATTTATCAGGTTGCGGACAAAAAACCCTAAAGACGCATACCCCACATACATGAGGTCTTTAGTGGATGGATTATTCCAAGCCCAGTATAAACTCTACTATCCATTACTGAAAACTCTTGGGTTAACTGAGGGGAAAATAGCAAAGTTAGCACAAGATAAGGGGCTGGGTGGAGCGGAAAAATCAGTTGAAGTCGCAGGGACACTAAACACTGATGAAAACATAAATCAATCCTCACTGGGGGAGGGTGAGGCAGCTTTGGAAGTAATCAAATACTTCAGCAAATCCAGCGTATACCGACAGGATCTCAGTGAGTCGATAAGAGCCTGGATACCGGAAACACAGAAAGCTAAGGTATGGCAAAAAGAAATGATGGAATACCTTGACGGAAAACTAAACGTCAAAGGAAAAATAATGCAAACACTAACATAGAATTAAAATAACCAAAAAAAACCCAAACCAATCTCCGGAAGACAAGCAGAACTAAACCACCAGGAATTCAGGAATACTAGGGGAAAAACCTAGACCCCAGAATAATGAAAGCAGTCTCAGAATCATACGAATAAAAAGAAATAACTCGCCCCGACCGGAATTCGAATCCGGGTCGAAGCCTGGCTGCGGTTTTTCGATACCCCCTTTTTCTTTTGGGGATGAAACACCTTTTCTTTTTCGGGAAAAAGAAAAGGGGTTCCGCGACAGGGCTTCATGATAGTCCACTACACCATCGGGGCATATATGTGTGTTTATTTTTATCCCCAGAAGCTTAAGCTTCCTGGTTCATAAGGCATTGGAGCGTTAGCGTAAATGGCTTTCGCGTGTGCACGCAGCGAGGCGTGCGTCCGCTTACACCCTCGGGGCACGGTGCATTGTGTATTGTTTTTTTGGTGGTCTTTTTTATGGGTTTTTTTGGTTTATAAATTCACTTTATTTCGGTGATTAGGGCTTGTTCGTCGCAGTCGGGGTATTTGTTGCATAATGCGCATTCTCCCCAGATTTTCATGGGTAGTTTTTCTTTGGGTGTGGGTTTGAATCCGTGTTTTTTGAAGAATTCGGGTTCGAGTGTTAGGGTGAATACTTTTTTTATCCCAAGGTTTTCAGCTTCTTTTAGGCAGTGTTTGAGTAGTTTGGCGCCTACTCCTTTTTTGGCGTAGCGGGGGTCTACTGCGAGGCTTTTTATTTCCGCCATCTTCTCCCAGGTGATGTGTAGGGCGCAGCATCCTATTACGAGGTCGTCCTTTTTTTCGACTACGTGTTCCCTTAGGTGTTCGTAGACGTAGTTCAGGCTTCGGGGGAGCATTAGTCCTCGTTTGGCGTAGAAGCCTATTAAGTCTCGTATCTGTTCCACGTCTTCGAATCGGGCTTGAGCTACCATGGTTGTATTTTCAAGGAAGTTGGGGCATAAAACCTTTTTTTATCTGCAGTCCTCTAGTATGCACCTGTTGGTGTAGGTTGTGTGCAGTAGTTGGTGGGCTTTCTCGCTTCCAGGCTCCCCCAGGTATTCATGGTATATGCGTTTGACTGCGGGGTTTTGGTGGCTTTTCCTAAGTCCCTTGCCTGAGTCTTCTTTGAGTAGTGCTTGCGCGCGTTTCTGAAGTATTTCTTTTCGGTGGGGGGGTGGTTGTCCTCCTCCACCTACGCATCCGCCGTAGCAGGCCATTATTTCTATGAATTGGTAGGGGCTTTCCCCTTCTTTGATTTGCTTGAGTAGTTTCCGGGCTTCCCCTAGTGTGTGTACTGCGCAGACTTTGATTTTCTCGCCCGCTATGGTTAGTTCCGCTTCCTTCATTGATTGCATACCCCGAACGGGGGTGTAGTCTATCTTCGGCAGGTCCTCGTCTGCCATTAAATCCGCGACTGTTCTGAGGGCGGCCTCCATCACTCCGCCGGTCTGCCCGAAGATGTCTGCTGCGCCGGAGGATTCTCCCATGGGGTTGTCGAATTGGGAGGTGGATAGGTTCAAAAAGTCTATGCTGTATTGCTTGATTAGTTTGGCTAACTCCAAGGTTGTGAGGACGTAGTCAGCGTCTCCTTTGAATTCCGGGCGCTGTATCTCGAATTTCTTGGCGGTGCAGGGCATTATGTCTATGAGGGTTATGTCTTTGGGGTTTTTCCCTATTTTCTCTGAGAAATAGGTTTTGATGAGTGAGGCGAGGATTGCCTGCGGGCTTCGGCAGCTGCTCATATGGTTTAGTTGTTTGAAGAAGTATTGTTCCCCGAATTTGATCCACGCGGGGCAGCAGGTGGTGATCATGGGTAGGTCTCGGTTTTCCTTGAATCTTTTTATGAATTCGGTTGCTTCCTCGACGATGGTTATGTCGGCTGCGAAGTTGGTGTCGAAGACTTTATGAAATCCTATGTCCCGTAAAGCTGAGACCATCTGGCCGGTTACTGGGGTGCCGGGGGAGAGTCCGAAGCATTCGCCGAGGGTGGCGCGGATTGAGGGGGCGGTTTGGGCTATCAAGTATTTGTCGCTGTTTAAGGCTTCAAGGACCTCGTTTATGCTGCTTTTCTCGTGTAGGGCGCCGGTGGGGCAGGCTACCACGCATTGACCGCAGTTTATGCAGGGGCTTTCCGCCATGTTGGAGTCTATTGGGGGGCTGACTTTCGTGTTAAACCCCCGGCCCTGCAGGCCGATTGCGTACACGGTTTGTATGTTGTTGCATACCTGGACGCACTGCTCGCAGAGTATGCATTTATCGTTGTCCCGCACTATGGAGACGCTTGAAGTGTCAACTGCCTCGTGTCTTTTCGCGCCTTCGAAGGGTATTTCCTCTATCATGAAGTCGTCTGCGTATCTTTGTAGTTTGCAGTTTAGGTTCATGCGGCAGGTGGTGCAGTTTAGGTTGTGGTTGGCAAGAAGTAATTCAAGGTTTATGCGGCGGGCTTCAAGGACGCGGGGGGTGTGGGTGTGCACCCGCATGCCCTCCCGCACCGGTGTGCAGCATGAGGCAGCTAATTTCTTTTGGTCCTCCACCTCAACAACGCATATCCTGCAGGCTCCGATGCGGTGTAGCCTCTGGTTCCAGCAGAAGTGGGGTACGTCTATCCCGTTCCTCCGGGCTACGTCTATTATCATCTCCCCCCCCTCCGCCCTCACAGGCTCCCCGTTCAAATAGATAGTCATGTTTTTAGGCATTTTTTTCTATTGCAGAGAAGGCGCAGTTTTCATAGCACTGCCCGCATTTAATGCATTTTTTTTGGTTGATCTCGTGTTTCTCTTTAAGCTGCCCGGATATAGCGGATACCGGGCATACTCTTGCGCAGTTGCCGCATCCAACGCATTCCTCGGTGATTTTGTAATTGATCATGTTGCGGCAGACTCCCGCCTCACATGTTTTCTCGTTTACGTGTTTCTCGTATTCACCCCAAAAATAGTTCATAGTAGATAGTATGGGGTTGGGGGCGTTCTGTCCGAGCCCGCATAGGGAGCACTCCACAACAAAGTTTGAGAGCTTCTTTATCTTCCTTAGATCCTGCTTTGTTGCAGCGCCGTTTGTGATTTTCTCAAGTAATTCAAGGAGTCTTGTCGTGCCTTCCCGGCAGGGGGTGCATTTGCCGCAGGATTCCTGGCGGGTGAAGTTCATGAAATACCTTGCTACATCCACCATGCAGTCTTGGTTGTTTAAAACGACCAGGCCCCCTGACCCCATGATGGCTCCCAGCTCCTGCAGTGTTTCGTAGTCAAGCGGCGTGTCCATCAAGCGGGCGGGTATGCATCCGCCGGCGGGCCCCCCGGATTGCACGCCTTTAAGCTGGGTATCCTCTGGCACGCCGCCGCCTATGTCATAGACTATGTCTTTCAATGGCGTTCCAATAGGCACTTCTATTACTCCAGGGCGGTTGATTTTGCCTGCGAGACAGATTATTTTGGTGCCCCGGCTTTTCACAGACCCAAACTGGGCGTAGTATTCTGCTCCTTTGCTCATTATTGTTGTGACGTGGGCGAGCGTTCCAACGTTATTGATGTTGGTTGGGTGACCCCAGAGGCCTTTTTGAGCGGGGTAGGGCGGCCGTGGCATGGGATAACCGCGTTTTCCTTCAACCGAGTTCATTAAAGCGGTTTCCTCGCCGCATACGAAGGCGCCCGCCCCCTCCATAACCTTTATGTCGAGGGTGAATCCCTCAACCCCCAGGATATCTTCTCCCAACAGTTTTTTTTCGTAGAGGGTTTTTATGGCTTTCTGGGCTGTGGATATGGCAAGGGGGTATTCGGTTCGGGTGTATATGAAGGCTTTTTCACAGCCGGTTGCGTATGCTGCGATTATCATCCCCTCTAATACGCGGAAGGGGTCTGATTCAAGTAGGGTGCGGTTCATGAAGGCTCCGGGGTCTCCTTCATCGCCGTTGCAAACCAAGTATTTGAGGCCTTGTTTTTCCGCGAGGAACTCCCATTTCACGGCGGTGGGAAACCCTGCCCCGCCCCGCCCCCTTAGTTTCGCGTCCTTGATTTGTTGTATCACATTCTTGGGGGTTGTTTTAAGGGCGTTTCCAAGGCCTTTGAACCCCCCTGAGGCTGCGTATTGCTCGATGCTTTGGGGATTGGTTTTACCGCAGTTCTCCATAATCAAACGCTTCTGTTTAGCGTAGAAGTCGATTTCCCCAAGGCTTGATGCAACCAATAATTCTTCAACAGGTTTTCGCTCCGAAAGTGATGAGATGATTTTTTCTGCATGTTCTTCCCGGGCGAGAGCGTATACGTAGAAATCGTTTTCGGTTTGGACTGTTACTATGGGTTCGTTGTAGCACATCCCAGCACACCCCACCGGATCCACCAGATAAGCGGGGTCTGCTTTTTGTATTTTCTCTAGAGTGGGTTGGGCGCCCGCCGATATCCCGCAGGTGGAGACTCCGACTGTGACTCGGTTTCCCTGAAGCTGGTGCTTGCCTGCCTCAACGTCTATTAACTCCCCTATATTCTTCATTCAAACCCCTCAAGGACTTCCTCGATTTTTTTCTGGTTCAGCTGCCCGAAGACTTGGCCGTCTATCATCATAGCGGGGGCTTTAGCGCAGGCCCCTATGCAGTTGACGTATTCCAGGCTGAATCTACCGTCCTCTGTCACCTGCCCCTCCTTTATCTTCAGCTTCTCCTCTAGATAGGTTTTAAGGGTGTTGGAGCCTTTAACGTGGCAGGCTGTGCCCATGCATAACTTAATTTTGTGTCTGCCTGCGGGGGTTAACCGGAAGGCTGAGTAAAAAGTCGCCACCCCATGGATGTCTACTAGGGGTACTCCCAGCTTCTGTTCAACCACCCTCATATGATCAGAAGACAGATACCCAAACTCTTTTTGTATCGCCTCAAGGGCTGCGATCAAATCGCCTCGGCCGAAGTAGCCTGATAAAACCTCTTCAACAGACTTCATGGAAACCCTAAAAGGATACGGGAGATGTAAATAAATATCAAGAGGAATTATTCAGCCGCAGTATGTTGTTGTTTCTGCTTCTCTCCTCCAAAAAATAGTTTTCATTAATGTAGGGGTTGAGGTATGTTTTGGTGTTTCTCATCCACACTATCAATGTGGGTTTATGTTTTTGGAAATCAGAGAACGTCTGGTTTTGCGGGTTAATGATCTCGCGTCTGACGCCTTGGTGCCAGGAAATAAAGAAATACTTGGTTGCAGGCTTCCGATCGGATAGAAAATATATCAGGGGGAACCGGTTTCCAACGAAAATCCTGTCACCTGGGCGGGTTTCTTCCGCCACGTATCCTGAAAGCTGGTGTAAATATCCTTCACCCATGCGGTCATGGTTTCTCAGGAAAGTCTCCCACGTTTTAGGTATGTTTGAGGCTAAAATCAAGACGAAAAAAAGCGCTGCGAAAATCTTTTTAGAATCAACATTAGAGGGGTTTAGCTGGTATAACATAAATCCGGTTAGAAGGGATAAGGATAAGCCCATCTGCAGGAAATAGTGGGGGTACATGCGACCACCCCAATTGAAGCCGAGGTAGGAGAAAACAAAAAGATTCAAAAGAAACACCCGCATCTTCTTCTCAGAGAGTTTATTTAGGGGGGAGAATAAGCAGTGTATGAATGCTAGGGTGCCGAAAAACACTGCCGGATCCGCGCTCAGGGAATTGAGGTAGTAGTCTGTGGCGCGCCTTAGTTTCAATAAAAACCTTGTCTGCCCCTGATATTGTTGGTTCACGTAATAGAAGGCGTCTAGAAACTCCCATAAGGTTTCCTCCAAGAAATAGTGGATGAGGGTTAATAGAAACACCACCCCCACAACTGAGGCGAAAAACACCAGGTCACGCAGAAGTTTCTTGTTTTTCCAGTCTCCAAAGGATAAACCGGCGGTGAAAACGGTTGCGGGAAACGCCAATACAGTGAAAAGGGAGGTGGGTTTAGTTAATATCGCTGCGGCGGAGAATACTGCGCATAAGCCAAGGTCCCCGGCAGCCTGTGACCGAAGATAATATTTCAGGAAGAAAAAGCTCGCAACAGAAACCATAAACATCATCGCAGGCTCCCCGTTTATGCATTTCCCCTGAAAATTCTTGTTTAGAAAGAAAAGGCCGTATGCGAGAGGCGGTATGAGGGAGAACCGGTTTCTCAGGAAAAACCTGGTGGAATGGTACACAAAAAACATGCTCAAAATCAGAACGAGGTTGTGGTATAACCTGATTAGGAAGAGGTTGTTGTCGAAGGCCCATACCGCAGGCAGGTATAGGTAGAATATCCCCGGACCCTTATGCTCCCAAGTCGTCTTATAGAGGGTGCCGCCTGTCAACATGTCTTTTATGCAGGTGAGATAGATCCCCTCATCCACGTTACAGTGTTCGGCTGTGGAGTGGGGCAGCAGCATAAGGAAGATGAAAACCGACACTAAAGTGAACCAGAGGAAATCATTGCTCAAGAGAGGTTGAAGAAGGCTTTTAATTTTTTTCATAACCTAAACCTCAAGGTTAACGCGTAGGGAAGCAGCAGTAGTTGATCCCAAAGGCTTACCGCTGATTTCTCTGACTCCCTCCAAGAGATAGGCATCTCCTTAATGAGGTAATCCTTAATCTGAGCCCTGAGAAGCAGTTCCGCATCATAAAACATTTTCCTAGGTAAAACCCCGTCGTACTCCATTTCTTTGAGCAGGGGCAGAAGCTTTTCTTTTTTGAAGGCCTTAAAGCCGCACTCATGATCCCTTATTTCCGACCCGAAATAAAGCCTCATAAAATGCTTGAATAAATCACTTGCCATGCGGCGTTTGACTCCGCGCTCAATACGGGATTCACTGAGGTGCCTGCTTCCGACTACGATGTCATATCCCCCGTCGAGGAAGGTAATTAAGGGGTTCAGAAACCTAAGGGGCGTGGATAAGTCCGCATCGAGGTAGGCTATTATTTCATATTCTGCTTCAGGGAGTATTTGGTATAGGTTTCCCCGGTAGGTGGGCCCCACATCGCATCTAATGTATTTGATTTCCCTGATATCGTCGGCTAATTCCAAGCTGATGTCCCTTGTAGCGTCGGTTGAGGCGTCATCAACTATCACCGCCTCAAAAGGCCTTCCAAGGCCTCTTAAGTATGAGATTAACTTCAGCGTGTTTGTTTTGAGTATCTGCTGTTCATTGTATGCTGGTATGAAAACCGACACCCCCTCCATAGATTGAATTATTTCTATAAACAATAATATATGTTTTGAGGCGATTGATAAGGTGCGGGGAAAAGAATTTTTGTTGCTGCTTGCGATAGTTTTTCTGGGATTCATGTTAAGGAGGTTTATGTATACAGGCTTCACTGCGTCAGACGACGCCTACTACGCCCACGCCGCCCACAGACTGTTGGAGGGGGATTTCGTTGGGGATAAGCTCTTCAACCTCAGGTGGGGCATGGTTTTAGCAGCCGCCTTATCCTTTAAGTTATTCGGGGTGGGCGAGGGCGCGCTGATGATTTATCCCATGCTACTTTCCCTATCCTCGATTGTTTTAGTCTATCTTTTAGGGAAAACATTAGCGGATTCAGAAACAGGGTTGCTTGCGTGTTTCCTCTGCGCCTTAAACCCCTTGGATGTGCGCTATGCGTCGATGTTTTTCCCGGATCTGCCTGCGAGCTTCTATGCGGGAAGCGCAGCAGTATTCTTCATATTAGGTTGTGGCAGGGGGAAGCCCTATCCCCTGGCTTTATCTGGTCTGCTGGTTTGGTTTGCGTGGCTTCATAAGGAAACCAGCCTCTATATAGCAGCAGCATTCACGGTATACGCCTTGATTGTGAGAGTCAACAGGAGATGCTTGTTTGTTTTCCTGGGGGTCTTGGTTTTTTTCCTGGCACTTGAATCCCTCTTCTACTTTAATCAAATGGGGGATTTCTTCTATCGACTGGAGGTTATCGGGAAAAACAGGGGGGACATTGAACACTGGGGTGATGTGGAGATACGTGGACTAGGCTTCGAAGACCAGGTTCCCCCAACCTTTTTCCGGGTCTTGCTCGCAGGGCCGCTTAAGATTTTTCTGAATTTCCGGCTGGGGTTCCTCGGTTTAACCGCCGCCGTAGGGGTTTTATACGCGGTTCTGAATAAGCGGGGGGATCTTTATCTTCTGGGATCATGGTTTGGGGTGTGCGCCTTTTTATTGAACTTCAACACCACAAGCCCCTCCGCTTATCAGCCCATACCCTTGTTCGACAGATACTTTCACATGCTGCTTATCCCCGCCTGCATACTGTCTGCGTATGCGCTCATGACCTTGGAAAAGCAACATAGACTAGGTTTTGGTTTGATTTTTTTCCTGCTGATATCAGGTTATGGGTTCGGTTTAGTTGAGGGTTTTTTTCAGTCAGATTCGGCCAAAAAAAATCGCCTGATGATCTCGCAGATTCCGAAAACAGAGAGAGTATATGCAGATGTTCGAAGCATTAGAGTGATAGAGTTCAAAAGAGGATATGAAAACACGGGGTTAATAGACTTTTCAGGGTTAGATGAATCCCGGATTAAACCAGAGTCCTACGTCTACCTATATCCGGCTAGGATTAGTTTCTCGGTTGACCACTACGACTACACTCCGCCTGATTTCATGGATGATGCTCCTAGAAACTGGATTTTAAAAGAGATTTGCGGGGATAAGAAATTATTTTATGTCCCGAAAAC
>WJJK01000171.1 GCA_014729705.1 Candidatus Altarchaeales archaeon
ATGCTCACTACCTCTTTCCCAAGAATAAAGGAAGGCGAATACGCAGGCCCGTTCATCCTCAATCTGTGCAAGGAATTGGTTAAACAGGGGCTTGACGTAACCGTCTTAGCCCCTCACCACCCCAACACAAAAAAACACGAGGTATGGGATGATGTCAAAATACACAGATTCCAGTATTTCTGGCCCGCAAGACTTCAGAAACTATGTTATGGTTCAGGCATTCCATCCAATCTAACAAATAGTATGTTGGCTAAGATTCAGCTACCTTTGTTCCTTTTCTTGCTTTTCATATATTCCTTAAAGCATTCTCGTTCATGCGACTTAATACATTGTCATTGGGCTTTATCTGGTTTAGTTGGTGTTGTTGTTAAGAAGATAACGAGAAAACCAGTGTTAGTTACATTACATGGTAGTGATGTTTTGTTTTTAGGAAAAAACAAGATTCTGGATTCTTTAATGGAATTTATTTTCAGCCAACTGGACTTGATAGTTTGTGTTAGTCATAGTTTGAAAGAAAAAGCAGGTAAATACGTCAGTGATGATTCAAAAATAAATGTAATCCCTAATGGAGTGGATTTATCAGCATTTAACGTTAAACAAGATTTTAATCTTAAAGGAAGAATTCTTTTCATAGGCCGGCTTGTGGAAATAAAAGGAGTCAGGAGACTACCGTCAATAATTAAAAGAATTAACAGAGAAAAACCTGAAATAAGGTTTGAGTTAATCGGCTCTGGTTTCCTTGAGGATTGGCTTAGAAGCGAAATCAAAAAAAACGGGTTGGGGGATAATGTTCTGTTTTCAGGTGAATTATCTTCAGATGAAATACCGACTAGACTAATTGAATCAGATCTGTTGATAATACCCTCTGATTACGAGGGTTTTGGCATGACTGTTTTAGAATCATTTTCTACTGGGACACCTGTTGTGGGATTTAGTATAGGTGGCTTGAGGGATACTGTGTCAGACGGCGTTGACGGGTTCCTAATCGAACCCTTCAATGAACGAGAGTTTGCGGAAAAATCAGTTTTTATTTTAGAAAACAAACAGTTAAGGAAAAAAATGGGGTTAGTTGGGAGAAAAAAAACAGAACAAAAATACAGCATATCTTCTATGGCGGAAAAAACCAAAAAATTTTATCATACCCTAAATAGGGACTGCCGGGGAGGATAAAAAATGTCCGACGTCTTATTTGTCACACGACCCATCACCCCGCCGTGGGATGAGGGTTCGAAGAACCAGGCTTATGGTATAGGTAAGCGTTTGAAGGACAACAGGGCTCATCTTTTATCCGTGTCAGGTAAAAACATCCAATCAGGTTCCTTAAGACCAAACGTTTCAATTAAAGTATTTAATGTGTCTTTGTGTTGGGCAGCGTTAATGAAGCTGTAAGGTACTTTTTGATCATCAAGAGCCTTCATTATCGGAAGCGTTTTAATCAGCTGCCCTTTAGTACCAAGGAAAAAATATAACCTGCTCATGCAGTTCATTAATTCTTTTTAACCAGTAAATAAGTAAACAGCTTAAACAAAGAAGTTTACCTCCAAATAAAAAAAAATGTGGCACAGCAAAAAAAATTGATGCACACACCTTCCAGCCAGCATACATGTTATTATATTCTTCGACTAAATAATTTCCTTCAATGAAAGTCGCTTTTGTGGTGAAATATTTTTTTCCAATGAAAAGGCCCTCAGGCATACTTAATTTCGTCTATGAATTATGCGAAGAAATCTCCCACTCAGTAAAGCTAACAGTATATACCTACAGGGCATCCAAGGATCTGCCGAGGGTTTCGGAAAAAAACAGTTACACCATAAAAAGAGTGGGGTTCCCGTTCCCCGTTAAAGTGAACAACCAATTAGCAGAGGATAATCCAGACATCATTATTGTGGGGTCGGGAATAAAAGAGCCAATAATTGCTGCAACCTATTTCCTAACCCTAAGCTTGGGCTTAAAAAGCCGGATAATTTACCATCAATACGTTAAAATGAGTAATAGAAACAAATCCTCGCTAAGATTTCTTTTAAATGGTTTCGCAGGGATTATCTGCGTAAGCAAAGAGATTTCCGACTTCTTCGATTCATTTAACACGAAAACAACCATGATCCCCCCAGGCGTCAATATCTCCCGGCTCGATGAAACCAAGGAATATGAAAAAACCGGGGTGCGGATAGGATATTTCGGTCATTTCAGACCCCATAAGGGTCCGGACCTCCTGTTAGATGAATTCATAGAATTAGGTTTAAAGGACGTTGAATTAATGATGGCAGGAGAAGGACCGCTACTAAACCAACTAATACAAAAAAGCAAACAATACCCCAACATCCAAATCAAGGGCTTCCTTGAAGACAATAAGCAACACATTAAATCCTGCGACATAGTGGTTTTCCCCTTTAGAAGCGACGATTCAATACTCGGAGTCTCACAGACCCTGCTTGAAGCGATGGGCATGGGTAAGGCCGTGATATGCTCTGATACTGGCTGCCTAAACTGCATAGTAGAAGACAACGTTGATGGCTTAATTTTCAGAACACGCAGGCAACTAAACAATCACATGAAAACCCTTATCTTTGACCCTGAATTAAGGGAAAAACTAGGTTGTCAAGCCAGGAAAAAAATAATTAAACAACATAACATCGAGAAAATATCCCGAGATTTTTTACGTGTATTGGAGGAGGCGTATGAAAAAAGTTAAGAATTATTATGACGAATTCAGCAGCTACTACGATGAAAACAGGTCTAACAGGTATTTCACATTAATCAATAGCCTAGAAAAAGAGTATTTAGATTCTTTCATAGAAAACAAAAAAGTTTTAGAGGTTGGATGCGGAACAGGAATCATACTCAAAGAGGTGGCTGGAAAATGCTGTGCCTTTGGCATCGACTTATCCAAAGACATGCTTGTTAAGGCTAAAGAAAAAAACCTAAAAGTATCCCAAGCCACTGCCCTAAGCCTGCCATTTAAAGATGAAACCTTTGACGTTACCTATTCCTTCAAGGTTTTACCGCACATAAAAGAGGTTCAAACAGCAGTGAATGAAATGAAAAGGGTTACAAAAAAAGGGGGGCTTCTTGTCTTGGAATTTTATAATCCAACTAGCATAAAGAATTTAGTGAACTACTTTAAACGAGGCGAAGTATTCACCCGCTATGACTCCTTTCAGGAAATTAAGGCTATCACCGGCAACATAAAAGAATTCAGGGGAATCAGGATAATAACTTTATCGGCATTCTTGATTGATCTTCCCGTAATCGGGAAAATCATCAGCACTTTAGAAAGAAGGTTAAGCAATACTTTTCTTAATACCCTAGGAGGATATTTTATTGTGGTTGTGGAAAACCAGGCAAAATAGCAATTTAATGTATAGATAATAGAGTGGATTCGATTAAAACTACATTGATGTTGATTTCAATAGCTGCGATTTTTTTTCTCTTAATCAATTTGTTTGTGGAGGTTCCACCCATAAAACCTGTTTACTTCTTCACGGTCCTGCCTTTTATTTTGCTTACAATAACCGCAAACAGCCTTAGAACAATAATCCTGCTTAAAGTTTTCAACATCCGGATGGGGCTGAGAGAAGCATTAGATGTGAGTATTGTGACAACTACCTGCAATTATCTAATGCCTTTCAGAGGCGGGGCCGGGTTTAGAGCGGTTTATTTGAAAAAAAAATATTATTTCCCCTACACTGATTTCACGGCAACCCTCATAGCCACGTACCTCATCTCTTTCACACTCTACTCCCTCTTAGGCGTGGGGTCCGTTATTTTCCTGGGGCTGGGGGAGGGGGTACTGAATCTTAAATTGTTGTTGTTTTTTTCCGCACTCACAATCTTGGTGTTTTTCTGCATTCTCCTTGGATGTTTTCTGAAATCAAAAGTCAGAGGCTGTGAAAATAAGTACGTTAAATACATCCACATGGCTTTGACGGGTTTAAACAAAATCATACTAAAAAAAGACATATTCACAG
Source organism: Candidatus Altarchaeales archaeon (assembly GCA_014729705.1). GTDB lineage: Archaea > Altiarchaeota > Altiarchaeia > IMC4 > SCGC-AAA252-I15 > WJJK01. The sequence continues at coordinate 3,969 of WJJK01000171.1, forward strand.
CGATTATCGCGGTGGAAATGTTAAATCTATTTTCCATGATCTTCAGATTTTATTTAGCATTCAAGGCCTTAGGTTACGATATCTCAGCTACTTCAAGCATTATTTTTGCGGTCGTATCCATGACCTCAATGCTGATCAACATAACACCCGCCGGATTAGGGGTTCGGGAGGCTACAGTTAGTTTCACATCAAAGTTAACTGGATTAGGGTTGAAGGCGGGTGCTTTGGCAGGCATATTAGATAGGTTTGTGGCTGTTTCTGTTGTCGGCATATTATTTTTGCTGACAGGATACAGCAGGTATGCGCAAGCCTACAAAAAAAGGAAGTGAGGGAGGGTATTCACAAAAAAAATTGCTTATTTTTTAGTGTGTGTAACGTATTTAATGCATGCGAGAGCGGGGTTGGGATGTTTCTGCGTTTATTTTCTGTGCACTGCTTATTTTATGGTTGTTTTCCAATCTCTCGGGGGGCGCCTTCATCTCAGACGAGGTCACCTATCTTCTGACTGTTGACTCTCTTTACAAGACGGGTTGGCTTGACTTGTGGAACGGCAACAACGAGACTATTGCCTCTGAGATGGTTCCCGCCTCAAGCAAGTACGTTGAGTCAGGCGGGGTTTACGGTATTATAGGTATGCCCGCCCCGTTTTATGCTTTCATGAGTCTGCCGTTTTACCCCCTCTTCGGTTTAAAATCCATTATAGCTTTAAAC
>WJJK01000172.1 GCA_014729705.1 Candidatus Altarchaeales archaeon
ATCCAGCACTGTACTAGATATTGATACATACTTTTGTGTGTTCCTGTTTGAGACATCGTGCTCCTCACGTATAATATACAATTATGAACTATAGAAATTGATAACTTTCTTGCCTAAAACCTAGGCACTCGAAGATGCTTCTTTTTTCAAGAATTCATCGACGGTATCAATGCAGAGCTTATTGATGGCTTTAGTGTCCGAAGACCGGCGTAGCTTAGAAGATTTATACAACTCATCAAGACGAGCCTCGTCACTAGCAAATTCCTCGATTTTCTCATAGCTCCAGGCCCCATTACGGATAGCGACCAACTCTTCTGCATCAATATTCGTACGGTCAACATTCACCCGACCGGTTTCAAGGATCTCCTCACCCATCCTTTTGAGTCGAACTAAATGAGAGGCGTGCTTCGTATCCAGGTGATACTTTTCTTCAAGAACCGCGCGTTTTTTGTTACGTGATTTTTTCCATTGCTGATAGCGCTTCCACTGCGACATTGCATCATAGTGTGCGAGCTCTTTTTTCGCCATATCCACGTACTCATCCTTGACGTACTGGGTCCCAAGGCTCAAAAACGCTTTTGCCTGAGACTTTACACCGAGCTGGAACCATTCCATAGCAAGATTACGCTGCTCGGGGATAAGGAAACGAGACAGCAAAGGTACGACATAGTCTCCATAGATACCATCCAACTCAGTGATAAAATTCTCACGCTCTTCCTCTACAATAGCCTCAATCGCGGCATAGCAGACGGCTTTTAGTTGAGATGTAGGAAAAAGAGGTTGTTCTGGAAGACCCATTTCCTCTCTTGAAGGCGGAGCCTTTGGAGGATCGAGTAAAAATTTTCGATGAGTCTTAATTCTATTAAGCTGTGCAATCGCGTATCCCGAGAAAGTGTATCGGCAGCGCTTTGATACAAAAAGGTCTCTGTCCTCTCTGATACGGTCCCAGTAGGGTGTCATCTTGATAATACACCTATCTGGTACCCATAGAAGATCCATCATATTAGGATTGTTATCAGAAATGAGCTTCAGAGCCTTCCGGATGTCGTAGATGACTTTATCCTCTCCTGGAAAATCTCGATACTGCTCAAAACGATCGAAGCCATAGAAGTACTCTTTACCTGGGATCATAACACCGTTTTTATCGTAGTCCGACTGAGGGGTATGGATCCCGTAGGCCCTAGAGCCTACTACCGTTTCAAAAATGACTCTTGGCTGTACATACGAAAGCTCCACGATGATCTTCTCCTTCTTCAAAGTATACAAGATAATATACGATTTCAGCCACGAGACATAAACAACTATATGGTAAGTTTATCCGGTTAAGCTATGGACGATTCTAAAAAATCCCTGCTTTTTTTCTTCTTATAGAAGTTCGATATTTCAGTTTACGAAACCAAAATCCGTAAGTATATTCTAGTGCTTTCACTGCACAAAATTTCTTAATAATGAACTAATACGAGCCTTAGGAATAGTGAAAAACCAGACTGATGTGAAGTATAATACACAATATCTAGTAGTAAGGAAGAATACTATATGCAAGATGTAGTGCCCTCTCTAAAAGTCACCAAAATCTTCCCCGATGCCGAAACACCTACACGTGCGCATTCTACTGATTCAGGTTTAGATTTGCGTGCTTATCGCTTCGAAACACTGTTCACGCCAACAGGTCCTCTTGACGCAAGAGAGTCTAAAGAGATCACACTACATATGCTGGATCGTGTTTTGATTAACACAGGCGTGAAGGCGACTGTAGGCCCAGGATACGAAATACAAATCAGGCCACGTAGCGGCCTTGCTGTTAAAAATGGCCTCACTGTTCTCAACACACCAGGCACGATAGACGAGTCCTACCGCGGACCACTCGGTGTGATCCTAATTAATGTCTCAAACACTCCTCACAAAATTACAAAAGGAATGCGCATCGCACAGATGGTCGTATGTCCTGTAGTACTGTCTCCTGTACACCTAGTTGAGGATCTAGACGTGACCGTTAGAGGAGCCGGTGGCTTTGGAAGCACCGGAGCATAACTATGTCAGACCCAAAAATAATCCAAAAACCCAGCCCCTTTTGTCATACCAGACCCAGCAGATACCCGCTGGATATGATAATCATTCATCATATAGGCTCGAAGGCAAACAAGCTCTATAAAGTATCAGGGGCTATTGCGTGGTTCACTAATGAAGAACTTCATAGAAATAAAAAAACCGGAAAGATAGAGAATAAAGTAAGCGCGCATTACGTGATCCCGCGGGTCCCGTACCTTAGTGCCGACATCGTTCAATGTGTCCAAGATACCGACGTAGCTTATCATGCTGGCGTGTCTCAGTGGACTGTTGATGGCACTCTACGTAAAGGGATCAACAACTATTCTATAGGGATAGAGCTCGAGGGCGACGGTAATATCATTGAGTATACTGATTATCAGTATGAGCAGCTTACGTGGCTTGTTAGAGACCTTATGTCCAGACACGGAGTTATAGATGAGAATATACTAGGACACGAAGATATCGCCCCTAGTAGAAAAGTAGACCCCGGTATTCTTTTTGACTGGAAAAGACTCCGTAAGGAAGTAAACCCACCAACACTTTTCACCATGCCTGAGGTCGTGGTGAAGGGAGAGTCGCCTCAAGTTGATGATAAAGAGTTTTCCATGGAGAGCGGCGACACTCCTTCATCGTTTTTCTCTTTGTTTTTGGATCTAATATCGAAACTTTTCGGTAAAAGCTAATCGTTTTCGTAACCACCCTTTTATAGAAAGAGGTGTGATGTGTCTATTTTTCGTACAGAGTTAGCGTATGAGAACTGGCTTAACAAATACCGCTACAAAAATGAAACCCCCCTCGAGACATTCCAGCGCGTAGCCAGAGCCCTCGCTTCTGTCGAGAAGGATCCTGCTCTCTGGGAAGACAAATTCCTGCGCACTCTCGTGAAATTCGGAAGTGGTGCAGATAAAGATGAACCTATAGGATTGAAGAGCACAACTGGTGGCCGCATTACAGCCAACATTGGTACCGACTTCAAACATGCCACCTTGATGAACTGCTACATCTCAGGCCCAGTCTCTGGCGCAACTATCAACTATAAGAGAAAAACAGCAGACGGTAAAGTCGGGCACGACGTCACAATGAAAACAGACGAAAGCCCTGATGACCTCGTCAATATCTTCCTTACTCTCATGGAGCAGGCTAAGACACTTGCCTCCGAGGGTGGGTATGGAATGAACTTCGACTGGATACGTCCTCGTGGAGCTCTTATAAAAGGTACTGGTATTAAACATCCCGGTGTCGTCTCTTATATGAAGGTGTGGGATGCCGTTTCTGAATGTATCGTCAAGGGCACAAACGACGGCTATGTTGGCCGTCTCACAAACTACCTGAAAATGACAGAGGATTTTCTCGGAGATAACTTCGAAGCGGCTAAGGAGGCTACGAACGCTGTTAAGGTGATGACGCGTAAGGGTGCTATGATGGGCGCTCTTAGCTGCTGGCATCCTGACATCGAAGAGTTTGTCCGTGCGAAGCAAACATCTGGAGTGCTTACGAAATTCAACATTTCAGTACTCATGACTGATGATTTTCTTCGGTGTGTTGAAAAAGATGGCCTATACCAGCTTGAGTTTGAAGGGACCGTGTATAAAGTAGTGAAGGCTCGTGAGCTGTATGACCTTATCATGGAGTCCTGCTACAACCGCGGGGAGCCTGGTGTACTTTTTGTCGACAATATGCATCGTAACAACCCTGTTGCCTACCTGGGGAAGGCCTCGTGCTCCAACCCGTGTGTACGAAAAGGGACGCCCGTGGTTACTTCTGACGGGATCAAGTCTGTGGAAGAGGTTAAGAAAGGGGATAAGATACAGACTACTTTAGGTTTTGAGCCTGTACACTCAATCGAGGTACACGACTTCGAACCAATCTATCAAGTTGAATTCACAGACGGGTTTTCACTCGATGTCACAGCGGGGCACATATTCCACAGCCAAGTATGCTCTGGAGAAACACGTAAGAGATGGGACAGTGATAGAAGACTCGACGAACTTCGCGTGGGTGACTATGTTCGTAAAGAGCCATATCGATATGTGCCTAACGGACAACCAGAATGGACGCGTGATGATGGATTCTTTGCAGGGATCTATTTAGGCAACGGACACGTAGACGCCAATGACCAGGTCTGTTTATCTGTTGATAAACGAGTTGACTGCTCTTACATTACTGACCTGTGCGACAAATACGCATACCCACACTGGTTCGATGATTCCTCGGAAGAGAATTCCAGAAAGATCGTAATTGCAGGTAAGAAAAGCTGCCACGGGTCACTTCATTCCGTACTTGAGAGTCTGGGGATCGACCTCACGCAGAAAAACTTCGAGAAGACCGAGAAGACTTTCCCGGTCTCATGGATGAATACAAACCCTGAGTTTCTCAAAGGGGTCTTGGATGGACTTCTTTGCTCGAGTGGAAACGTAAACGAGACGTCACGATACCCTCAAATCCGGTTCAAGAGTACTTCGTTAAACCTTCACTCTATGATGCGACATTTGATGCTTTTTTTTGGGGCAGACTACAAACTCCACCCCCCGTCTGAAGCAGGAAAGATGCATATCATCGATGGCCACGAAGTGAAAAGAGAGAATGACTGCTTCGAAGGTATTATAGACAACGACTCGATACTGAACGTCTACCGCGCGTTGGGAAGGCTTTCAGAACCTTCAAAAAACGAAGCCCTGAAGAGAATAATAAAGACGCGACCTCTTAATGGCGTAAGGTGGAGAACAAAGGTCTCTAACATACGCGATCTCGACACACAAGACACCGTTTATGACCTATACACAAAGGATTCCGATGACTGGAACACGTGTGGAATCATAAGCCGGGGGTGCGGAGAAATACCGGGGCTTGCAGCTCTCACGACTGTGTGCCTCCTGGGTTCTCTCAACATGACTCAGTACATTGAGATCGATGAGAGGCGTAAGCCTTATTTCGACTGGGAGACATATCAAGAGGACATCAAAATCCTTACACGTATGCTCGACAATGTGAACGACCTGACGTACAACTCGTTGCCTTCATATCAATGGGCTACCGAGAATTTGCGACAGTTCGGCATGGGTCTAAACGGTCTGGGCTCTGCCCTTATTATGCTAGGCATCCCGTACAACTCGAAACGAGCCCTTGACTTTGTTGAGAAGGCGTGCTCTTTGAAGGAGAACTTGACCTGGCAGACTTCAGCTCTTCTTGCAAAAGAAAAAAGCACATTCCCAGCCTATGACAAGAAAGCATTTGAGAGTACAGAGTATTTTAAATCAGACCGAATTACAGAAGAAACAAAAAAGATGCTTCGAAAATACGGGGCGCGTAACGCAAAAACTACTACGAACCCACCTCTAGGTAACTCTTCAGTAATCTGTAATAACGTCTCAAATGGAATCGAACCTGTTTTTAATCTAGAGTATGAGCGCGTTGTGATTGCTAAAGAGTGGCCAGAGGGTCTTACAGAGGACAACATTAGGGGCCTCTTAGAACACCATAAAGAAAAGGATTTCGAATATTGGCGCGGTGAGTACAAAGGAAGAACCTATCACTACGAGCCCAAAAATAGAGGTCTATGCTGCGTTCATGTAGAACAAGACTATGGCTATCGGTGGGTACTCGAAAACTTCCCAAACAAAGATCATAGTAAGTATCTCAAGACTACCGATGACCTTACTGTTAAAGATCATATCAATATCCAAAAAGTTGTTCAGTACTACTGTAACCAGGCTGTCTCAAAAACTAGCAACCTTCCATTTGACTATCCTTTTGATGATTTCAGGAATCTTTATCTAAAAGCCTGGAAGAAAGGACTTAACGGATTCACAACGTACCGTAAAGATTCAATGGAAGCGGTTATGTCGGACATCAAAGATGCCGAGCGCAGTCGCGAGATTATCTCTCGAGACATTAAACTTCCAGATGTTTTCCTTAATGGTCCGATGAGTGTTATCAAAAAGGAAGGGTACAAATTCTATATCAACTTCTCATACCTGCCGGAAGATTCGAAGATGGAGTTCCCGGTAGTGATGTGGATACAGACGAATGCCAAGTACAAAGGTGACGAGCTCCGTACATGCAACATGGCTGCTCGGAATCTGGGGAAGCTTGCCCTTGCTCGAGGTATCGATGAGGATATCGTGAAGGAAACTGTGGCAAAAGCTCGAACGGACTACCCACATAACAGGTTGGGACGCCTAGTATCTTTATGCCTACGCCATAACATCCCGAGGCAGGACATACTTATTTCTCTGATGAACATAGATGGAGATAACATATCAACATTGCTTACTGCAGTACGGAAATTCCTTGCACAGACGCTCGATGAAGGGACAGTCCTCAAAGGGGTCAGATGTGAAAACCCTGACTGTACCGGTACCGGAGACAACGTAGTTATGGAGTCGGGGTGTAAAAAGTGCATGGATTGTGGTTGGAGTGGTTGTGGATAATGGATAATTAAATCCGGAGGTCAGAATGCCTGAAAAGAAGTGTCAAAACCCTAACTGTGATAAGACCTACCACGTAAATGAGAACGAACAGGATGATGGATTCTGCTGCTATGCCTGTTGGGAAGAGGTGAACTGCAAAGAACCCGAAAAAATCATCGACAAGGAGTTTGTGCTAGACTAATTAGAAATGAAGAAGGGGCCCTCTTTTGAGGGCCCCTATTCTACAAACTTCTTACAGAAGCTCTTCCTGTGAATCTCAGATAATCCCCAACGTCGTATCAATTCTATATGCTTTTTTGTAGGATATCCTTTATGGGTCTCGAACTCATAAAGAGGATATAGGTTTGAGGATTTACGCATAAGTGAGTCTCGTTTTGTTTTCGCTAAAATAGATGCCACGGCGATAGAGGCACTAAGACTATCTCCTTTTATGATAGTCTTCTGCCGTTCCTCAGGGAAATTCGGTATGGATTTGTTACCATCTACCAAAACAAGCATATCGTCTCTATGAGACCAATGTTTGACACAGTTAAACATACCATAGAGTGTGGCTTGTAGGATATTTATGCGATCGATGAGGTCTTCATTTACGATGCTAACTAAAGAAACAAGCGCTTTTGCTTCTATAGTGTGGGCGAGAGCTTCTCTTTTACGCTCTGAGAGCTTCTTAGAGTCCCGGATACCCTCTATAGGGTCCTCAAGGTCCAGTACCACTGAGGAGATTACTAGGGGCCCTGCCAAAGGGCCCCTACCGGCTTCGTCTACGCCAACAACGTAGCGGGCTCCCGTTTCACGTATGATTTTTCGATCGTGCTCGTACAGCATCTTTTATTCTCGGTTTCTCAATTTCTAGTATCTTCTTATACATTTTTTTAGTTTCATCTGTCAGAAGAGGCGCGATCTCTACAAAGCTAAGTTTAATGCCGCGCTGTAGAGATGGCCGTATTTCATCTATTATATATGTTTCCGTGGTATTTGGCAAGATATGATAGGTAAGAATCCTGCCGAAAACACTTATTCTAGATCTGTCTCCTAAAATCCTCTGCACAGGGAGTACGGGTACATTAGTACAAAAATTATTACCCTCTATGTGAAATCGAGGATGTTTGGCAATTTTTAAGCTCAAGATTAGATCTCCGCAGGATCCATCTGTTTGTATGTTTCCTTTTCCTTTGAGGACTACAGTTCTTTTATAGTATGACCTTAGATTCACCAGGAATGTACATTCCACTACTTCATTAGTACGCTTGGTGCCTATACAGCTCTGACACGGTTTACCTGTGTACCCTAATCCAGAGCAGATAGGACAGACTGAACTACGCCCCATAAGGTCCAGAACGTTGCTTTCTATACGCCCGGTGCCCTTACATGTAGCACATAAGCCCTCTGGTCCAAGCTCTGACCCGGTGCCTAAGCAAGAAGTACATGGAGCGTTCCTCTCTATTTTTACCGTTTTCTTTCGCGCAAAATAGATATCTTCGAGTCTAATTTCTACGGGAGTGTCCAGGTAGCTCGGGAGGTTATCTACATCTACAGGCTTTTTTAGAAGGCTTGGGTCCTTTAATATAGCCTCGTATGCTTCCTGCATAGCAATGAATCCGGCGGTTTGATCATTTCCCGGATTCTTATCAGGATGGTACCGTTTGCATAATGTCCTGTGGCGGGCTTTGGCGTCCTCAAGAGAGTCGCCTGGTCGCAACCCCAAAATTGAGAGCGCGTCCATATATTATCTCTATTTGTAGTGGGTATGGGAGGATACCTCCCATACCCGTATGTGGCCTAGATTACGACTTAGGCGCATTCTTCATCAACTCGGATCCATCTACACCAGAATAATCTGAAGGGAAAGGTACTGCTTGGTTCTGAGTCGAAACGTTTGATACTGACCTAGAGAACAAAACACTTGTAGTGCTGAGATCAGAGTATGTGCTTCCACTCAAAGCTCTCATCCTAATACGCAGTGTTTTGTTATAGAAAGAAGTACCGAGGTCTGTTTTTACTTCCCACTTAAACGTAAGAGTCGTTCCATCCTCTGTGAAGGACAGACCAGCAAGGTCTGTGTCACTGGACGCTGTCATTTGAGACCATGTAGTACCATTATCTGTGGAGTAATCATACACAGTTAATGACGCATTTGTGTATTCAGGGTAAGCGTAGCCTGTGTACGTGAATTTCATTTGAGATTTATTGGATACAAGTTCGATTGCCCCGAAGGTTATTTCGAAGTCTCGGATCTCAACTGACCCTGTAATATTTCTATTGCCGATTGTCATCGTGTGCTCCTTGTGCTATTCGAGATTCAAGCCTGCTTTTGCCAGCTGCTTAATTAGCTCTTCCTCTACTTGTCTTTTCTTTCCATCTTCGAGGACTTCCTCGTGCATTATTTTAGCGGCGTCCTCAAAATTGGGACGATCCTTTGGTTCTGTAGTTAGGTTCTGGCGTAGATAGACGACATAAGCAAGCAGCATTCTCTTATCATCTTCGCTCAGCTTTTTTAGGTCCTTCTTTTTCTTAGATTTAAGATTTTTAAGTAATGTAGGACCCTTCTTTCCGAGCTCCATCAGTTCTTCAGGGCTGAGTGGTATATCCTCAGAAAGAATTTGATACGCGACTTTAGTAAGCCTTTCACTGACCAATGCTTTAGACATTAGGAATACTCGAATATGAACCGGAAGTTAACGCTTTCTTCTCCAAGACTAGACTCACTGTTTCCTACCTCTACATCCATCCAGATATATTCAGGGCTAGATGCTGTCAGCACCAAACCTCTGTCTGAAAGAGCGGACAGGTTTGTGAGGTCTGAAACACCACGTGCCTCTACAAAATAATCTGAAAGATAGTTACTCCCAGGAGTGATGCCCTGAGTAGCCGTGCTTGACTTGTACTTTCCGAATTGGCTGTGGTTCAATCCCCCATTATTCTCGAGGAACAGAGCGAGAGCGCTTAGTGTCTCTCCTCCCTCAGCTTTTGGGAGAATAACGACCGCTGTCCCGTTGTGATTCCCTCGGACGACAGTACCAAAATCCACACCGGACACGTCGCCAGATATGAGCTGCATGTTTGAAGGATTGTAGGTTTCTACTTTCATTATATCCTACCTTTTCTGTTATGCGTATTCAAAGATGAACCTGTAGTTGATGGACGAAGTACCACCAGTTTCAAGGCTGCCCGCTTGAACGTCCAGCCATATGTAATCTCCATAATCTCCCGCCAAGTTCACCGTTACACCTCCAGTTGCCTGTGGAGGGTCAGACACAACGGAGAAATGATCAGAAAGCAAACCACCCGTTGCTAAATCAGATATGAATGACGAATTCACATAGTAGCCATATTCAGAGTAATTGAACCCACCATTATTTTGAAGATAAAGCTCAAGCCCCGTGATACTCTCACCTTCGAGTACCGGTCTAATACATACAGGCAAAGTACTATGTTTGCCTTGCTGTACATTTCCGAAGTTAACTCCCGTAATATCATCAGCAAGCTTATTGCCATTTACGGGACTATATGCACCGATCTTCATGAAAGGTGTGTCCTGTCATTACATGTGAAAACAAGCTATATTATCGAGGGAGTATTAATAGATTATGACCATATAAGAGCTTAGAGGATTAGCTCTCAGGGGCAATAACGGCCAAAATATCTTTGAGGCGGTGCACATAGGTATGATTTTCAGAAACTTTTCTGAAGGCATTGAACGCCATATCTTCACGAGAGTCTTTACCCGGTCCAAGAAGAAAATACTTAAGGCTCTCTTCTAGGCTTTTCGGGTCACTAAAAAACCCTACTTCATCCTCTGTGAATATCTCATGAGCTTCATCCCGGCAGTCTTCCATAAGCATGAAAGACTGGCAGAGAGATACTTCATATGCGCGGGGGTTTAGACTCTCTGGCTTGAATCGGCTGCGATTCAGGGGATTACGTTGTGTCTTGGTCCGCGGGCTCCATTTTACGTCACGCATGAAATTGAGTACCGCTTTAGCTCCATTGTAGTACTTTACCGTTTCTTCATGGGGGATAGTCCTTTCATCAAAGACATATTCCCAAAGGGGAGACTTACGCGGGAGATAATGTGCGTGCCCACATATTTTGAAACTGAGATCATTTCTTTTCACAAAGGGTATGATAGACTCGAGCATCTGTCGTCTATTGGGGTATATGGCTCCTAGGAAGAGGATATCACTGCGGTACTTCTCTTCCAGAATTTTCACCGGGAACTTACCACATGCGTGTGTGCTGGCTCCTGTGGGACAGTAATACGTATTTTTGTATCTATCAGATGTCCCTATGCTGCGTTCATTGGAAAAGTAATAATCAATGCTAGAGAGTCTGTGTTTGTTAGGGTCAAACGAGTGGGGGTCTTCCGTTGCGACAACAACGCTTTTGACATGATATAGATTCTCATATAAGAAGTTGGGGACGTTCAGGCCCCCAATAAACATTACATGTGTGAATCCCCGACTTTTGATAAGTGCCGTAGAGTGCACCATTTGAAAACAAACGCCGTCTTGTAATATCTGACGAAAAAGGTGCTCAGGAAATGTCTCATAAGAGACACGTAGCTCATTGAGAGCATTTTTATAGCCCTCATACACGTCTGTTAGAGCAAACTGAGTAGGATCCGATATAAGGTAAATCTTCACATCTTCATACGGCACGGACATGGCCTTTGATAGAGCCCTCTTTTTCATCCACAGAGTATATGTGCAAGAGACCGTCTTTAATATAGCCTATGCTGCGTTTCACTACAACAACTTTTCTTGATTTCATGTCCAGGTAGCCTGTGTGTGAAAAGTACCAGTCACCGGGCTTTATGGAGGGGTATTCTTCCTTAGAGAGCTTTATTTTGGATTTATCCTTCCAAATAAGCTCGAGCGCTACTATCCGAGCTTTATCTATCTCTGCCCAGTTAGTAGCGCATTGTTTATTCAACTTCTTACTAATATAGTTCTCTCGTTCTCGTACTGTCTTACCGTTTTCGTAGTGTACGATGAAACCCGTAAAAGGCTTCTTAGGCCTTCTAGGGTTTTTTGGGCTTTGCACGCTTAGGGGCTTTGAACTTTTTGACCCTTGGGCGTTTTGGGGCGGGTGGTTTTTTTGGCTTTGGTGGTTTTGTGACATCGATTTTCTTTGGCTTCTTTACTCTCGGCGGAGCCGGACGCTTTGCAGGTTTCTTAGGAGGCTTTGGCTTAGCTGGTTTTTTTGCCGGTTTTGGTACAGAAGGCTTCTTTGATTTAGACATCCAGGAAGGCTTCGTGCGCTTAAACATCTTTCGAGTCTTCATGAAGAGGTTATTACGCTTCATGTACCGTCGACGTTGTAGACGTATTTTAGCCTTATGTGTCCTGTAGTACTGCCTTGATTTTACTCTAGACTGAGGGCTTCGCCTCTTAAGCCTTTTGGTTAGTCTCCTCTTATATGCGAGGACGACTCTCATTACTTTATCGAGCATGTCCAGTCCTTTGATATAAACCTGTTAAGGGCTGGAATATTAACTGATTATGGATCACGCCTTTCCGTGTTCTCTCTGGAATTTCCACAGACGGTATTCCGGAGAAACTGCAAGGTCTTTCTCTATGCGCTCATACTCCTCTAGATAAGGTTTCGCTTTTTCAGGAGTCATGCTTTTTCGTAGAAGGATTCTGCGTATTTTCTCTAGACGTATAAGGGGCCTTATCACCTTTTTATACTTCTTAGAGGTACCTAATAAAAGGGAGTGGTTCTTAAGCTTGTGACATGCCTGGCACAGATATAGCTGTTCTCGATCTTTGTACTTAGAAGGCAGATAAAGCTTCAAACGAGGGGATCCGCATTTAGGACACTTTACGTACCACCGCACCCCGCCTAGATGGTTTGGGCTCGCCTCATAGTCAAATTCCTGTCCATTTAGCGTAAAAGTACGAAGACTGTTGTATATGAGCTTTTCGAATTCTTTGTCATGTGCGTTTGGGAATTTCTTACGTATTTCGGCCTTGACCTTACGCACAAGATTACCAAAAGAAAAACAGGTAGTCGATTCTATCGAGACGTACTTAGCCATAACAACCTTCTTATATTATGTGTTTCTGCATTCATATTAGATAATTACATTAGAAGATTATTGCTTTTCCATCAGACGCTTTCTTGGTCCGCTTATCTTCTTTAAGAGTTCTTCCAAACAATTTATCATAGATATCAGTACTTTTCCTAGCCAAGACGGCTGCTCCATGGCATCTGTTAGGCTTTTATCTAAGACCCACCCAAGCGTAGCAAGTTCCGGATAGAGTCTCCTCATGACTCCTATATCCTGCAACTCACGTTCGAATTGCTCGGCAACAAGTTTAGGTGTCCATTTCCCTGCAAAAGCATTACACTCTCCAGGACATGTACATACATCAGGTGCTTTTTCTCCGTGCTCAACAGGAAACATGCACATAGGAACCTGACGGGTTATACCGTCTTCAGTATATGTTACTAGGCGACCATAATAGCAGTTCCTGTGTAAATGCCTCTTCGCATCCTGAATCTTTTCATGTAAAATCTTACGACGTATCTGCCTGTACTTACGGTATATAACTCCTGGACTACGCATTAGTGCTGTCCCTTCCGCGGGAGTTCTTTTTATCATAAAAGAAATTACGATTCAAAAAATGAATAACGTCGGCATAATCGCAGAAACCCTTGTTGAAGCTGATACCTTTCATAGACCACACTTCTACGAACTTCCCACTGTCTTTTAAATGCTTACATAGGTCTATGAAATCCCCGTCGCCACTCATCAAAACCCATTTATCGAATTGCTCGGCCATCTTCATACAGTCTATACAGATAGCTATATCCTGATCTGTACCCTTATATATCCTCTGACCATCAGACTTATAGCCTATGCTGGCCTTTTTAATACGTAGAGTATACCCCAGGTTCTTGAGTAAACTCTCAAACTTCTTGTGCTCGGCGTCTGGTGTTCTTATGATGTAGGCAAAAAGACCTACTATTTCATCCCCGTTTTTATCAAAATGCTCTTTGATTTTTAGGAAGTCAATTCTTTTGTCTATATCCTTCGCGGAGAAGAATAGATTCTGTACGTCGAGCTGTACAAGGGTTCTCATCTGACTCTCTCGATGCTTGTTTTGTTGTTGCGGCGATTTATTCTATAGTTTGAGTCTGCAGCATCAGCCAGAGCTGAGTTGTGTGTCACAAGAAGAATATCCATACCTAGTTTGTGAGCAAGTTCGGACACTAATCCACTTACATTTGTGATATAATCTGAATCCACAGCGCCAAAGGCCTCATCCAAAAACAAAATAGGGGCTCGCTTTAGTTTTTGTATACATACAAGTCTAAGCAGCAGGCTTTCTATAACATCGATGCTGCACTTACTTTCTTCATCAACAGTGTTTTCCCCAAAAATAGTACTTAGCCGGATCTTGACCTTTTTCCCGTGCTCCTCTAGATCCGATTCAAAACGCACATCGATGTCTGGGAATACACTTTTCAGACCATATGTAACAAGACGATCCATCTGTGATAGATCCTTCTTAGCCAGCTTATCTATCAAATGCTTTAAGACCTTTTCAGTTTTATCTAAAAGGTCTGCTTCCTCTTGAAGGGAGGTAACCTTCTGGAGGGCGGCTTCTCTCTGTGCGCGTTTTGTCTCACGCATACCTTCAAGAAAACGCGTTCTATCTATTAATGCGTCATACAATCCGACGTCCATATTAATCTTTCTCAGGCTTTACAGTGACACAATAAGACACACCGTCAACGATAACTTTTTTAGTAGATCCCTTTGGCGTTCCGTGCATCATATAATCTACTAGAGTTACAAAAAGATCTTTTTCAGCATCACGCTTATCTAAAGCGTGCCTTTCATCTTTTCCATATCTATACATATATATTTTGTTGGTGAGTATAGAGTGGCCTAACCTTATCTTATTCAGATCTTGCACGCCCGCCTCCTATTGTTTGACTACTTTTGTGTAACTCCCCAAACCTACAGCTATATACCTCTCATCACCGATAGTTCCGCTTTCATAGACCTTAAAAAATTTGTTGTCATCGTTTACGTGAAGGCGTACATCTTTCTCAGCTTTCAAGGATGTAAGAACATCTTTAAGTATTGTATAAAATGTGGTGTGCTCATATCGGTCAGCAGTATCATCATTTACTCGAGCACAAGGTATGCGTTCATTAGACTTCAAATTTGCAACGAGTTCGATATCCAAATGAGCGTCCTCCCCGGCTCCACTTAGAGTCATACGTATGCCTGCTCCTATTTTTGTCGAGTTAGAAGCAACAACGCGATCTATGTGTTTCATCAAATTTGTTTTGTCGATGCGTGTGTAAGGCCCTTCAGATTTTAGGTGGACTGTAGGAATCTCAGGCGGCTCGGCGTTGGATTTAAGGCAACTGAAGCGCATAGTATCCGTAAGAATACCTACATCTCTTTCGCTTTCAAAAAGCGTAGCCTTTTCATCGGGGAGAGAAGACAGAATCTTAGCTAGAAGAGGGACGGCTGTCTTACGTATCTTAAGCTTATTGATCCCTTGAAACTGCTTACAGACAAAAAAGCCCATCTTGTTAAGACCATTTGCGCTATAGATAATACCCTTATCTATTAACATCTGGTCAAAAGTTCTCATGTCCTCTTTAAGATCAGGCAAATAGCTTGCCGCATAACCCAATGCTGCCGCAAGGATATTTCTATCTAGTTCCTCAAGGACGACATCATCTCCAAGCTCATGTGTAAATGTGAGCATCTTATCTGCCGGAAATGACTGTGCCGAGGTATATGACTTAAGATCCTCTTTCGTATATATCTTAACAATATGTTCTTCCTTATCAAACTCAATACGTATAGTATCAGCATCAACCTTGACCAATACTTTAGTCAGGATCTTAGGGCTTATGGTAAATGCCCCGCTGCCCTCACACTCTTGAGTTTTAATACGATATGAAGCTTTAAGATCATTGTTGGTGCCAGTGATAAGGAGGTCATCTCCTGAAACTGTAAAAAGGAGATGGCCACGTTCTTCCTGGACTACTACTTTAGGAAGTGCCTTCTGTACCACAGTGGACGCCAACTTCAAATCCTTTTTACTTACGACGACATGCATTATTACACCTCTATTTCTGCTAGTTGCGAAGAAGCTTTTTCTACGGCAGCCTTGAACTTTTCAATACTATCAGTGAGCTCTTTCTCTTTCTGAGATATGGTATCTTTAAGTTTACTTGGGTCATACCCTTGAGACTTAATTTCTTCTACCAGATCAGTCAGCGCTTTTTTCTTGGACTTGTATTGTTCCTCAAGGCGTATCTTTTTAGTATGCAGCTCTTCTCTGCGTTTTTGGAGGCCCACAAATTCTTCTATATTGGCTGCCATGTCCATTCCTTTCAGATACTAAGGTCAATCACCTGACCATCTGTTTTTTCGTTTATCTTGTTCTTCTTACGAGAGGCATATACCTCTTTTTTAGCAGAAAAAGCATCACACTGAAAGCGCCACTTACACCATTTACAGTGTTTTGAGAGCATAGGCTTTGGCGTAAATACTTTATCTTGACTGATAGCTCTTTTCACGATCGCGAGCTTATTCTTAAACTTAGTGATAATATCTAGATTGATATCAACATACTTAATGAGCTGGTATCTGTAATAGAGAAATCCTACTTTATTAGGAAGCTTTCCGTGTCTCAAAAGATAGAGAAGAGCGTAAAAATATAGCTGCTCTATATCCACGTTCTTATCCATCTTTGTAGTTCCCTTACCATCAAGTATCTCTATACTGCTGCCGGTATTTCGTATAAAGTCCATTCTACCTGTAAGGGAGTCTCCGCTTTTTTTAAGGTCTATTTTATAACTGACCTCAGAAGTACACTGATTCCAGAAGTCAAAAGCTTCCAGGTTTTTGAGTATATCCTCTATAACCTGTTCAAAAAGTTCATTGCTGCCTAGCTTGACCCAAGGCTCAGACCAATCTACATAGGCATTATCCAACATGTAATCCCACTCACGTCTCATAATTTCCCGGATCTGGGATTCAGGGATAAGTTCATCTCTTTTAGAATAACAATTCACATGCTTTTCAAAGAAGCTCTCTATTAGACGGCCATAAAGAGAGTGGTACTCACTATCTTTTACATCAGAGGGTACCTTATTGACTTGGTTGTAGTACAACCGCGGACAATTCAGATATGTACGGTAGTTAGAATATGAGAGTCTCATGAGGATATCTTTTCCAATTCTTCATGAGCAGAGGTAAGGAAGTAAGAAACCTTCTCAAGTACTTTCTTGTCTATCTTGAGCTTATCAAGAGCAGCCACTACCCTATCTTCCCCTTCAAGATCTTCTTCGAAGCTATCATCCTTCAGCTTCTCAACAAATTCCTCTGCTTCTTTTAGTTTCTTTTGCTCTTGGTCTTTTTCCTCGAGGTCAAAAACTTCCGTTGCAGGCTTCACTTTCAATCGAATAGCTTTTGTACTGACTTTTACTTCATCACCTGTTTTTGTAATCTCAACATACCCTATACGAGGTGTTCGCTGGATATTGTCTTCAACAAGTGACCCTCTACTCAAAGCGCCAAGATTGATAAAGGTTTGATCCTTACCGTTTATACCCAGAGTCTCTATGCCCTGATCTACATGATAATGCCCGAGCAAAAATATGTCGTCCCCTAGAGAAGAAATCTCAGGATAAGAAAAAAGCTTATGTTTGTAGAGCATGCCGCCTTGTGGCGAAGAGTACAGGTGAAGCACACAGACATTCAAATCTACATCATCCTTAGCCTTTGGTAAAGACTCAAGGTCCGGTTCTTCCTCAAACGGAAATGAACGTATCCGCACTGAGACGCCTTCATGAGTAATTACACTCTCTCGAAGTTGTAAGAGAGCTCCACTTTGATAGAGGACGGCAAGAGGCTGCTCATTAAAAGTCTCATAGCTATCAAATCTAAGGTCGTGGTTTC
The DNA here is from genome assembly GCA_014729705.1 of Candidatus Altarchaeales archaeon. Lineage (GTDB taxonomy): Archaea > Altiarchaeota > Altiarchaeia > IMC4 > SCGC-AAA252-I15 > WJJK01. Next base: position 17,422 of record WJJK01000172.1, read on the forward strand.
CTTCAGTCGTGTAAACATCACCCTTGAAACTCCGAAAGAGCTCTATAAGAGTCCTGTTTAGGCTGTGTGGGTTTTTCATAGGAGCTTTTAGGTTGAAGAGATCTCCTCCACACAGATAGAATTGAGCTCCTAGTTTTTGACCAACATCTCGAATTTGCTTTAGCTTATCTAAGATATCTCCTAGATAATCTCCTCTACGAGACTGCGGATTCACAGAACTGATATGTACATCGGTGAATGTCATAAAACGTAAGGTACTCATCTTTTTACCTTTAGCTCTGCACCACACGCGGGACACTGGTCATATGTGGAAAGATCTTTATCAACAAGAGATAACTGTCCCTCTATCTCTTCTTTTTGCTTACCAACCTCAAGCATTTCTTTCTTTATAAGAGCGATACTCTTAATTGATCTGCGTAGCTCTTTTAACTCCTCAACATTAATATCTGTCTCCGGTAGAGTTACACTCGATATAGCCCTTAACTTTTTAACATCTCTCATCAAAGAGACCATCTTAGTATACACAGAGCTAATCTCTTTTAGCTCCTGAGCATCTTCTCTAATAGAGGGGGATTCAGGTATCTTAACATTCTTGCTTTTCTCTAATCTCTTTACATCCTTAGCTATATTACTTAAGGTCGTGCGATATGTATAGAGGCGTTTATACTCTTGGGCTCTCTCTGAAGTTTTTACATCTGAAGGTATCTCTACTTCAGAGGCCTTTTGGATTTGGTTAGTCTCCTCTACAAGAGTAGTCAGAGCACTATACCAGGTTTTTATCTTGTTTACCTCTATTTCTTTTTTATCGAGCTCGACCCTTTGTTCCTTGAGGGACTCTACGGATTTTTTTACATCATCAAAACCCTCATAACGTTTTAGGTCTTCTTCAGCTATATCAAGATCTTTTTGTCTTATACGCAGTGTGTCCTTAGTAGACCTTTTCTCCTTACTACATAAATCAGATGCCTTATATAGCCTATCTAGGCCATATACGGACGCTATCAGATCCGCACCCTTAGTATCCTGTCTATCTACAAGGAATAGAGGAAAAAATTGCTTAGTATAGTTGAGATTGATTTTTTCATCACCGAGTTTTGTGACCCCTAGCCCTGCTTCTGCTATCTCACTAGGAGGGTCCCCTCGTCCCGGTTTTTTGTACATCTTACCATTGATCTTATAGAAGTTGTTGCCTTCTTCTTTGTGCCACAGAAGGTCGAGATCCGCGGTTACAAGATGAACCTCGCAGAACTTCTCTCCCCACTTTATGAACTTAGTGCCTGCGCGATTTGTGAGTGCTGCGTCAATAGCTCTTAACACAGCACTCTTACCGCGAGAGTTCTTTCCGATGAGGGCTGTAAAACCTTCTACCGTGAACTTCACATGCCCTAGAGATTCATAATTTGTGATCTCTACTTCAAACATGTCAGCTATCCATCAACTCATCAAGTTCATTTAAAGCTGCCTGATCTTCTTCTGAGATGTCTTCTTCTCCTACAGGAGGCATACCCTTAAGCTTGCGGATTTGGTTTAGCTGCTCTACCTCATCATCTGTGAGTTTTTCCTTCGCCTCGAGAGTCTTAAAGATTTCATCAAGCTCCTGCTCATCTCGTGTAGGCATGATATATGGTTTGATAGTATCTAGGATCTCGGGGTGGTCCTCAAGGTGTTTTTTCACATTATATTGACCCTGAATTTTAAAACTCATGTCACTATTTGGGTCATTCCACTCAAACCATCCACCACTTTTCTTAATGACCTTTCGATTTACAGCAAGGTCTACAAGAGAAAGAACATTATCTATACCCTGCCCAAAGGCGATATAGATCGGACCTGATTTAAAGGGCATATCAATCTTGTTCTTAATTACTATCGCTTTTACTATCTGATTGACAGCCTTCTTTTCACTTACACCTGTTATGTTACTCTGGGTGTTTATCTGCTCCTTCTTACCTGTGTTCTTAAGGTGGAGCCGGATAGTTGAGTAATAACGAAGAGCTCTACCTCCGGTTGTCATTTCATTAGGACCTGGATCATATTGACTAGTTTTGATGTTGCTACGTAGCTGGTTAACAAGTACTAGTGCACAGTTCGCCTTAGTCAGACGCTTGCATATCCAGTTCAAGAAGGTGCCGACGAGTTTAGCGTGGAGTCCGATCTGAGTTGTCTCATCGGCATCCTTCTCGAACGTACTTTTTGGGAGCATCGCAGCTACGGAGTCCACAATGATGACACTAGGCTTGTAATGTGATAGGGAGTGCCCTATAATCTTGGCACCATCCTCAAGGGAGTCCGGCTCTACGTGGAGGAATTTCTCGGGGGATGTATCTATACCAAGGTTCTTTACATACTGACGCTGCGCACGAAGAGCTTTCTCGAAGTCAGCATAGAGTACTTTCTCGCCCGCAAGCTGAGCCTGCTTGGCGATATGAAGCGCGACAGTCGTCTTTCCACAACCTTCATCACCGAAGATTTCGGTGACATAGCCTTTAGGGACTCCACCAGGCTTATCCTGGTGGGAACCATCTCCTATAAGCCTATTGAGGACCCATGACCCTGTAGATACAAACTCTAACTCTTTGGTGACATCTCCAAGCTGCCCTGCTTTACGTATAGATGCAATAAAGTTAGCAGCCTCTTTGTCTATTGTGCTCTTATCTTTTTTTGGAGCTGCTTTTTTTCCCTTTTTCTTTGCGGGAGGCATCTTTTGTTCTCCTTTTAATGGCTTTGAAATCATAGAAGAGGTCATTCTCTCTAAACATAATCCCGGTATACTCTGTTACACCCTTACGTACACCGCGTGTATAAGTGTGCTGCCCACAAAAGGTATGATGCTCGTACTCTCCGAGATCTTCTTCAGATAAGACCTTTTCAAAGAACCACTTGTAATATCGTTTACCAAAATATCCTGCCCAAAAGGCGTCAGCGACATCTTCTGCTAATCGCTTACCGTGCAGGTGTAACGTAGTCTTCGCCTGGTCTATCATGTGTGGCTTTCCAATCTCAGCCACACTGGTCTCCGGAAAGACCAGTTTTTTTAGCATTTGTGGCGGAAAACAGACTACGTAGTTATCATGTTCTAAAAAGACCCTATGTATAAACTGATTCAGGGCATAAAGCATTTCTGTACTGTTGGATCCAAAGAAGGGAGCTTCCATCGCTACAAACGTGATGTCATACTTCTCTATCTTCTCTGAGATCTGCTGGGCTTGCTTAATCAGTCGCTGTACCAAGATGCCATCTGCGCGAGACGTCTTAAGCAAGCCCTTTTCTTCAACTATATCATCGGCTTTAGCTGTATCAAGTACTACGTAACCTGCCTTCTGCACTGAGGGGTCTAACCCCAAAATGTAAGGCATTAGCTATCCTCGATGATATCTCCAATATCTCCAATATCTTCTGCCGCATCTTCAGCGCCAGGAGCGTCAATACCGAGCAACTCTCGAATCTCTGTAACCGAGAGGTCTGAGGCAAGATTTCTTGGGATATCATTGAACATGCCCTCAGCCTCTGACAGGATTTTCTTCTTAAGCCCCTCGTTTGATTGCCACAGAGAATTTCTTGCTGGAGTAATATCAATATTTTGGAATTCCTCATTCGTGCATTTCACACGAAGGTCATAGTCAGTCACAGGAAAGTCCAAACCGCGGATCTTTTCGTACATAGTCTGGCTAAAGATCCACGGGATAAGATTGTATCCCTTAAGTTTGTCCTTTCCATCCTTCTTTTCAATATCATATATAACAATAATACAACCAACTCTCCATTTAGGTGTATTACTGTCATAGCTGTGAAGACAGCAAATTTCCTTCTTGTCGCTAGGCTTCTGTCCTTCACTCTTACATATGAAGTAGCGGTCCTTATAATGAACCAGGGTACCTTTGAAGATACTCTTAGGATCCGCGTAAATGATACCTATACGTTCCTGCTGACCACCCTTCATCTTGAAACGCTGAAATTTGTTAGGCTGAATATCGTCACGATCCAACCCAAAAGATTCTACACTAGCCATTTTGAAACTCCTTAATAAGTTTTAGGGTCGTGGTAGAAAGAAAAGGTCATAAGAATTCGCGTAAAGAATCGCCAGGCTTGTAGACAACTTTCCTACCACGGACATGTTTGGAGACCATTTTACCGGTCTTCCGGTTGTACACTTTCTTCTCTTTTTCGCGGATCTCCTTTAACACAACTGTTCCAAATCCAGGACAGAGATTCAACCGTTCTTCCTTTAGAAGCTTATAAAAGACTTCATTTGTTAAACGGCGGAACAGCTTTTTGCGCATGGCTTGGGTATTCGCTCTCTTCAAAAGCTTAGGATCAATCTTCTCCGAGAGTGTAGCTACAATGGCATCCATTAGGACGTCCTGCATCTCAGCCATATAATCTCACAATACGCTTCAACATCATTCTTCAAAATCAGCAAGGAATGCATCTATATCAATACCCTCCCCACTATCTGATGATGCTGTTTTTGGAGTACCTGCGACTTCCTCTTTCGTCTGTACTTCCTGATCTTGACTCTCCTCAGAATTTAACTCAATATCTGGGAGACCCTCAGATTCAGGCTCTGAGGAAGGTGTTTCCTCGGCTTCATCGATTTCAATTTCGAATTCACCATTTTCGAGACCTCTACTATCCTCCTCTTGAGAAATAGCCTCCGTCGACTCGGCGTCTGTGCCCGTTTCATTGGGTGTGACTACCTCATCTTCAGATTGAGCAGTCTCAGATGAAGACGAATCCTCTTCCGAATCTGACTCCTCGGGATCGCATTGCTCAGCATCTCCGCTGATGGATCCAGGACTATCATCATCTTCCAAAAATGCTGATATAATATCTGGAGCGTCCTCAGATTCGTCCTGGCTATCCGCTTCGGGTGTGCCGGTTTCTGGGTGTCCCGTCCCGGATTCACCACCAGACTCATCTTCCTCCACATATTCAGCAGATGACTCAACATCATCAGGAGTCATCTCGTCTTCCAAATCATCTATTTCTGTCAAACCTTTAGTCAATTCAGAAACTTCGGGATCGTCAGGCAGTCCCACATTAAGCCTGTTTAGTTGTTGATCCATCAAACGCATTAGTACCTTGACTCGTCCGTCTTTTCTACTGATGCCTTGCTGTACTGTCTTTATAGCTCCAGAGAGATTCTTGAGGATACTGACTCTATCTTCAAGTTTAACTATATTCTTCCGTTCATCTTCAAGGAGTTCATCTACAGCAGCCTCGCGTTCTTTTCCTGTGGGGAGTTCTTTTATACTCTTGTTATGTATGAGAGCGGATCGGTGCTTAATATTGTAGTTTTCCTTTTCGATACCAAGCATATGCTCTGCATTATCGAGTTCTTGTCTTACAGCCAGCTCATGCCTTTCCACTGTAGACCCATGAAACTCACACTCAAGGGTCATCTCCTGTAAAAAAGCAGGAGAGATAGTGCCAACTTTTGGGTCAATCTTAAGGCTCGACGCACTTACCTTTTTTAGGTCTTCGTAAATGGCGGCGATGTCTATGGCCATTGGTTCCTCCAGTAGAAAATTACTGTAACAATATACGGTACTGTTCAGAAAAGTTAAACTTCTTTTTTCATACAAATTACCTCAAAATCGGGTAGCAGATCAGCCTTTCTATTCTTGTATAAATTCAAGTACTTAACGACCCTTTCATCGTCTATATCACCAAAAAAATAAATGGTTCTTATCTCAGTCTGTGTCAGAAGAAGGAGTTCTTCTAGACAGGGAAAATAGGTAGAGAAAAGGACCGGAGATTCTGATTGTACAGACTTGAAACCTCGCTCTATGTACTCTAGAAGGGCAGATCCGATAGCGGAGAGCTGGTATCGTTCTTCTCCTCCAGAGACTCTATCTCGTTGAGTACCTGATGCAAAGACTTTCGATTTGTTGGACCTAGAATGAGGGTCGCCTTTGATCTCTGCACTTCCGGAGGGTTGTCCAGTTCTTGCTTTGAGGGCGTATTTTCCGATACATTGTCCGAGTATGCTTTCCCCTCTAATGATAATAGCTGCTTGAGGAGCTTTGCATTCTGATAATTCTCGGGCTCGGAGAACATACTCTGCAAAGAGGTCCCTTCTCCTTTGATCCACTTTTGAATCCTTTCTGAAAACAAAGTATTTCTTTTCTGAATCTTGTCATTGTTAATAGCCTTCTCTATAGCAGAAGCCTGTCCCAAAACAATGACCTTTTTCTTAGCTCTCGTGATGGCTGTATATAGCAGATTACGCTGAAGCAACAAGTCACCGTGTGCCTTAATGAAAGGTATTATTACAAGAGGGTATTCTGTCCCCTGTGCTTTGTGGATAGTAATGCTGTATGCAAGTTTGATCATCTCATCAACAATTTTTAAAGGGATCTCTACCCGCCGTGTTGTGTCTCTAAAATCCTCAATATCTACAGTGACCTCATTGACGGTGATATGCACCACTTTACCTATATCACCATTGAATACATCAAGATCATAGTTGTTCTTCTTTATGATGATACGGTCGCCCTTACGTATCACACTATTACCTACTTTAATCTCTTTTTTGGCTGAATCTGGAGGGTTCAGCACACTCTGTAGCGCGTCATTAAGGGTATCTACACTTAAAGGCCCACGATTGCGAGGGGTTATGATTTGGAAGTACTTTTTGTCTGTGCGCGTCTTATTAGAGTCTTTGATCTGCTGTGCTATACTAATAATATTGCTCTCAATTGCAGCAGGGGTCGAGCTTCGGATATGCCATATATCAGCTTTTCTATCCTGCCTAAAATAGGTTAGGTCAATATCTCCATCACGGATCCTCTTGGCTTCCTTAATAATCTCTGACTGCTCTTCCTGGCGGAAGATAGTGTCTAGAAAAATAGTCTTGATGGCTTTAGATTTAATGAGATGCTTTAGAACGTACCCAGGTCCTACTGAAGGCAACTGGTCATTATCCCCTACAAAAACGAATTTTGTAGAAGGATATAGGGCAGATATAAGCCTGTAGAAAATTTCCTGGTCTACCATAGAAGTCTCATCTACAATGACAGCTTGTGTTGGGTACTTATTAAAACTGTTCAAAGTCCACTCACTGCCGCGGTAACCAAGTCTTCTGTGTATCGTGTAGGCGTTATGACCTGCCGTATCTCCTAGCTTCTTAGCACTAATACCTGTGGGGGTGAGAAGTTCAAATGAGATATTTTGTTTTTTCATCATCTCCACGAAAGCTTTTACAATAGTAGTCTTACCAGTACCCGGACTCCCTGTTACTATGAGTACCTTTTCTGATGCAAATGAATGTATAGCATCTCGTTGAGCCTCTGAGAGTTCTATACTATGTCGCTTCTCATAACCCTTGATGAAAGTTTCAACATTTTTAGGATTAAGCTTACAGGTGTCCGGAGTTTGAAGAACTTTAGAAAGAAGCCGTGCAGACTCACTCTCGTAGAAATAACTCTGTAGTTCGTATATGTTATTCCCGTCTAGAACAATATAACCCTCTTTAAGAAGATGCTTCAGGTGAGGGGCTATCTCCTGTATGCTTATTTCTTCATCCTTAAGAGGGAATGGGGTTCTTCTGTTGAACTTATTGAAAGCAGCTGTTAACTCAGCAGGCTTTAAATATAAGTGCCCACTGTGGAGGGACTCAATAAGTATATGAAGAATAAGATGACTCCATCGCAAAGGCTCTGACATATCTTTTCCGAGTTTACTCGCGATATAGTCACATGTTGTGAACCCAAATCCTCGGAAACACAATAGCCATGGATTATCCTTCAAGATCTCTTCAGTATTAGGACCAAACATCGTAACAATCTTGCGAATCTTTAGAGTAGAGAGCCCAAGACCGTGAAGAAATACCTTAACCTCTTTGAGGCTGCGGTTGTCTGTCCAAGACTCTACAAGGCTCTGAGCGACTTTCTTGCCAATACCTTCTACCTCTAGGAGTCTTTCAGATTCTTGCTCTATAACGCGCTCGAGGTCAGCTCCAAAATGCTCTGCAAGCTTTAAAGACCGATCAGGCCCTATCCACCTGGCAATAGATTGGATGTAGAGACTAATACTACGAGTGTCATTGTCATGGTCAAAACTATGGGCGTCTGCACGGAAACCCGGACCATACTTTGGATGATTCCGAAAATTCCCGTGGACTTCTATCTTCACCCCGGGTATGAGATGAGGGAACTCTCCGTTGACGGAGATTACAGCTTTGTCATTGCGGCGTAAGAGAAAGACCTTAAAGTCATTCGTGGGGCTTTCATATACTATACGCTTAATACGGCCTATAACAGTCTCCATCAACTCTCCTCATCCGTACATTTCCTCTTTTTTCGAAAAAGGGGTATCCTCGATACTCCATAAATTAGGAGTATGAGTATTAGAGGCACTATGACCGAGTAAAAAAATACAGTTACTGCTCCACATAGGATACTAAGCCCGTTGTAGTACCCATGCCGAAGAGCTTCAAGGGCGGCAGGGTCATAGCGGCTTGTTGCTGATAGACCACCTACAATGAAGGTTACGAATATGACGGACAGAAAAATCCACCTCATGATGCTGAGACCGTTTCTGACTTTAAGTATTTTTTATCGACACGAACGGCTATATACTCACCCTTGATGTAGGTCGAAAACTTAAGTCCATCTGTAAAAGCAGCACCAGCATCAACAGCTAAAGCGACAACCTTGTCTCCTTCGCGAGTAGCAAACTTACCTCCAAAGGTAAAGGCTCCTTCGGGAGTATCATACAACTTAACATAACCCTTAGTCGTGCTTCTTAGTCCGCCTTCACGCATACGGTCAACGAGATTCTCAATAGTACCAAAATACAGAGTATCCGGCGGCTTCACGTATCGAACTTCTTTGTACTTGATGCGATCAGAACCATTGATGAGAATTTTACGATCTCGGTCCTTGAAATAGAGCTCAACAATGTGATTCCTATTGATATAGGGCAGCAAAGACTGTACAGCCTCTGTAATGGCGTCAATGGAGTAGAAGCCTTCCTCATCTTTTACGTAGGACCCGATCTTAAGAGCTTCCTCTTTACCCTCCATGGCCTCCGGGATTTTGCCTTGTAAGAGGTCTATAGTGGCAAAGAGGGCCTTCATCATGTCATCCTGAGACTTATAAAGAGTCGTAGGCGGTCTGCGAAAGTTGTTGCGTGGCCTGTTATTTGGCGTCATCAGTTTTTCCTCCCGTATTCTTATCGGAAAAGGTGTCATTACCGTCTACAGCATCTAGTGATGAATCTTCTGTATCATCACGTTCAGCAGTAAGTGTGCTTTCGCGCTCTAGTAATTTCTGGATAATAAGATTTAAAGCCATATCTGTCACACGCATCTCTTGATACAGATGTCTCACCATAGAACGAACGAGTGAGTCTTCTTTCAAAAGAGCTAGGCGAACTTCTTTTTCCTCACAAGTAGTCACGGATCGAAACATGCTAGTAAGATGTTTCATCATCTCTGTGTTGTACGAGATCTTCTTGTGGAGAAAACTCTTCAAATCCTTAGAAAGACCTTCTAAGCTGAAGGTGAGTGCTGCATTCTTCAGCATGAACTCATTATACTCTTTCAGCCTATCGTCCATCTCATCTGACATAAATATCTCCAAGTAGTTTTTGTGGACAGAGGAATATACGGGTTTGTTCGAGCATGTTAAACTAAAATCTCACACTATTTTTAAATCCTCTGTAAGACCCTTTGAGTCTGTATCCTCTTGATGCCACCTCTCCGCCTCATATGGTTCTTCTGGATCTCCTTCATCCTCTGGCTTTTGTTCTGTATCCCATCCTACCTCTACTCTGTCTTTTGGTGGAATAAGATTGATTCTGATCTAGTAGGAGATATACGTAAGTATATCGACTACTCAAAGAGTAGATACTACAGATCCTATAGCTAATACGGAAAACACAACATTTTGAGGTAGATGTATGGATGGATAATAAATACTTTATAAAAAATGGAAAAGAACGTATATTCCTTATCTCAGGAATCATCGTACCAGGAGGTAGGTTTGATCTTCACGATAGTATCACCTGATAAGCTTAGTCTTTCTATGTTTTTGGATTACCTGCTGAGTGTGTACAAGGATACTCCCTCTTCAGTGTTAGACTTGAATTGTCTCTATAGTATGGATGTGCAGAAGGCACAGATGCAAGACTCCTTACCTAAGGATCCAGATCATGTGCTAGTTATCAAGTATAAAATAAAAAAGCAGACAAAGTATCCTATTGGATTATGTAGCGAAGTCATTGATAAATCTAACCATATAATAAGTTTTGACCTCTTCTCTACACATCCTGAGATTAAAAAGACTGAGGATGAAGCCTTCTTGAAGCCTCTATTAGAGAGGTGGGAGGCTTCTGTTGAGAAGATGAATAATGTGTGACTCTTTTAAAGAGCCCATTAGTATATTGTGTTCGTACTTAATACAGCAGAGGTTTGTAACTGGGTAGAATTTATAAGGATAAGCCAGGGGTATAGCCAACCGAGTGATCCTTGTAAATCCCGGCAAATGGGCCTTAAAGCTATTCTGAAGGAGCTTAGGAGCTCCTCCTTACACTGAAAGGTGTGAGTAGAACCGCCGATGGATACCCCATCAAATGATGAGGGCCTAGGCCTTCCAGTAAGTGACTGATTTTTAGAGGGTTACTAATGGTCGACTAAATGGTAGCATTAACAGATACTACAGATCCTATAGCTAATACAGAAACTTACGGAGTCTATACGTAGACTCCAAAACACTGGTAAGGTCGAGGTTCCTATGTATTTCGAGAAGATACAAGGACATAGGGGTGTATTGTCTCTTTTAAAAGATCTGCTGTGTAGAGATGAGCTTGATGGCTTTTTTCTCTTCACGGGCCCAAAGTCCATTGGTAAGTATACTGTAGCTAAGAGGCTCGCTCAGTATGCTACATGTATAGGTACGATGGAAGATGCCTGTAGGTGTGAGACCTGTCGTCTTTTCCCTAGCATCCCGGATTATCTCGAGATAGATGATAGTGCATCTACCATCAAAACAGAGGACGTGTTGTCAATAGATGAGTTCTTGAGACTTGTTCCTTACAAAAGCTCACGACGTGTAGTCTTAGTGGATGATGCTGATAGGCTCCATTACGCCGCGTCCGACAAGCTCCTTAAAATTCTTGAGGATTTGAAAAAAAGATGTACAGTCATCTTTGTGACAAGTCAGCCAGAAAAGATGTCTCCGGCACTTCTATCTAGAGCAGAGACTGTTAACTTTCAATCTTTATCTCCCGAGGAAGCTATCGAGGTCTTGAAGCACAAGGGCTACCGTATAGGTACACTTGGTGATCTGCAGAGGGCATTACCTTATTTAGGTAGTGGCGTTCTTCAGCAACCTAAGAAATATGCTTCATTGATGAAATCGATGCCTGATTTCTTAGGTAAGATGTCTAGGAAGGGTGGAGATGAGTTATTTACTCTGATTAAGGAAGAGGACGATAATGGAGACCTTTTGATGTTTACTGAGATTCTTATTATACTCCTCAACGACCTTCTGAAGATCCACTACGATAGTCCTGATGTTGTTGTGAATGTCAGCCGTCTTGATGAGCTCGAGAAGTTGACGAGTATGTGGTCTGATCAGGTCTGTATCGCATCTCTTACCAAACTATCAAATGCAGTCAGAGATTATAAGATGAATCTCAACCTAAAAAAGCGTTCACGACTTGAGTCCGCAATAGCCTGGATGTCTCTATACCTAGAAAAGGAATCCTCTAAAAAGAGCAAAAAATGAATATCAATAAAAAGCTCTTCGAGGACCAGAACTATTTCCTTCTAGATGTAAAAGAACCTTTCATGGTGAATGAGTTCTTAAAAGAGGTACATAGGACCCTTCCAGAGTATAGGCTTGATGTTTGTTATAGCATCGAAGATTTTCTGGTCTTCTATCACCGCGGGGGTATGTTCAGCAGCGAAAAGCGGATCCTTGTTCTATGGGATTTTACTCGAGAGCACGTCGATGTTATTGAGTCTCTTATGAGTGTGCCTACAGATGATATTATTGTATTAGTGCGTCGAGGAGCTATATCAAAGACTAAAGCATACACGCGCATCACAACCGACTTCACAACAGTGAAATTAGAGAAACCCACGGAGCGTGGGTGCTCTACATGGGTACGAGACAAGCTAAAAGAGTATGGAGTTGAGTGCCAAGAAAAGGTCCCGAGTTATATAGTGAGTCATCTAGGTACAAATATGTATGCTCTGGATAGTGTGCTGAAGAAACTGCGTGTGCTTGGGAGAAATATATCTGTAGATGAGTGTGCGCGGTTGATATCACAGACACATGAGGCTCGTTATTTTGATTTCATGGATTCTCTATTCCGGCGGCGTGTATCCAGCACACTCCAGGAATTCTCTAAAGTTGATGAGTCATCCTATGTACAGCTCATACATTTCATGATAGGCCAAATCGAGCGTATATATCGTGTGGCTTGTCTCAAGAATCAAGGCGAAAGTATCGAGGACATCTCTGAGATTCTTGGAGTCCCAAAGTTCATTATGAAGACAAAAATGATGCCTGCAGTAGCATCATTTGGAAGAGTAAAGCTGATCAAGCTTCTTGATCTTGTAAATGAACTTGAGAAGGTGTTGCGTGTAACAAAGCTTCCAAAAGACCAAGTGTTTCAGAGCTATTTATTAAAAGCCATGAAGACATGATTTGGAATAGAAAAAATAGAGATAAGTCTTCAAAACCTTTTAGGGTGGTACCTGATGACCCTCGAAGACCTTGGGGCGGGTATGGTTTATATATTACAGGAGCGGGAAAAGGTCACGGTATTTGGGTAAAAGGTTCGAACGACCTTAAAGATTCAAAACCTTGCAAGGAATGTCACCCTCCCGGCCAATAATCTATTCATTGTATATGGAATAAGAAATGAGTGGAGAGGAAGAATGGCTCCTGAAAAAGAACTGTATGTAGATATTGATAGAGACCGTATCAGAGAGATTGTGTCTGAAGCACTTCGAATGATCCACGAGTATGTAGGAGGCGATTTTATCTTGAGTCGTGAGGAAGTCATGGAGAAACTCGAGGTTATACTTAAGAATAAACGTATAGGTAGTATGCAATTTTTCCTACCTCTTGGTAGCCATAAGATACCGGATATGCAGCTGCGTGTTGATCCTCGCCGGAAAGAAGTGCTCTGTAAATCGGGTTTTAAGAGGAAAGTCATAAAGATCAATAGATTTTTGAGGGCATTGTGAAAAGAGAATTTCTGTTTGTACGTTTTGCAAATAAAGAGACGGGTGTCTCTGAAGTAATAGATGAATTTCTTGAATTTACTGAAGATGATCACTCTCGAGAGATAGCATCTAGAACAAGAAATAATTTACCGGAGATATCTTTGTTTCTTAGGGATTTCAGGAATGCCTTAGCGGATATTATAGAGAATGGTATCAGCCAAAGATTTATAAATTACGTTGATTCTTACATGAAACCTTCTCTTACAGAGTATGTAGAAGGAAGCGGAACCAGCCGTACAGGAGAAGAACGTTGGATAGTACTAAAAGAAGAGGACACCCCGTGGGTAGAAGCTATCGTATGCTACAATTTGATGCTCTATATAAGGACATACGGATTAAAGGAACTCAAGCTTTGTCCTGTGTGTCAAAAGTTCTTTACTAATAAAGGAAAGTATGCTAAGTACTGCACTGAGGCATGTAAGATACAAGGAAAGACTTAATGGAAGCTGTTATTGCTTGTGGTATACAAAAAGCATATTTTAACAAGTCAGGCACTAGATACTTAGGAGAGAAAGCCGAGATACTAAAGGTCAGACTCGTAAGCTATTTGAGTTCTCTTGATAGAAAACAAATAGCTACTTTTATGGTGAGAGAGGTACATCAGCCTGATGATAAGTTTTATTTACGAACTAAGTCACATTCTTTGGTAGGTACACCGGACATAGAGATCCCAGAAGTATTCAAGCCTCATATAAAAATGGTTATCAATACGACACGACCTGGGGCCTTGTATGCGACGCCCTTAGAGTCAGAGTTAAATAAGATAAAGCCAAGTCGTATTTATATTGTAGGTGTAGAAACACATACAAATGTGTTGTTCACAGCAGAGGAACTACGAAACAGAGGTTATGATGTAAAAGCATTTGAGGCGTTAATGACGTCTGAGGATGATTATTTGCACGCGCTAGGTATCACCCTGCTGGCTAATACACTGTCTGTGCGGATAGACTAGGAGTAATATTATGGTTATTATAGAATTCAAAATAATGTGTCCTTCATGCGACAGTGAGACTAAAATTGTGGCTCATGAAGCTAATCCAATTATCTTCACGTGCACCGGATGTCATAAGACGGTAGTAATGCAAGGAAGCCGCGTTTACACAGTATCTACGGAATATATGCGTAAGCTCATGGCTGAGCATAAGTATCATCCGTGTGGACAAGTTCTAGGCCACAAGATTAGTAAGAAGGCTCAGTCCAGGATCAATAATGAACAGGTCACTAAGCTACATGAGCTTCTTAAGACCAAGATGGATGTAAGTGACTTCATAAATTTCTTGTAACTTCTAAAGTTCTTGTTTATTATTTCGTTTCCCTGCCGTATATTCGGAGGATGAAGGGAGACGATATGAGAGACAAGGATTATGATGGTCGGTTGGTATACCTCACGGTACATGCGGATCGTTGGTTCAAGGAAGCCCACCCCAGCTTTAACATCCCTCTTTCCAATAGGTTAGCTAAGGTTATAAAAGTCTTCGACTGGAATACACCAGAAGGGAAGCTCCTTCTGTCCGCCCGGGAGAAGACCGGGAAATGGGGAAACTTTGAATCTAAAGACTTCAAGTTTGTCCTTAAGGTGTATCACCCAGACATCATACGAGGCCAGAAAAAAGGTCTTACAGTAGAAGAAGTTCTCCCTAGATGCTACCCCGGTAGCGAGCTCTTACTTTTTGACGTGCTGCCTGAGTGGATGATATCTGATTTGAATAAAGTAGAAAAAGATATGTTGAAGATAGACAAAAAACCTACTAAGACACGAAAAAAACCCCAAAAGAGAACAAAGACAGCTGTTAAGAAAACTACAAAAAGAAAACAAAAAACATAGTATGTACCTAGATAGTTTTGTACAGAGAGCATCAAGTACTCTTATAGGGTATGAAGAGCCTTTATCCTATTTAAAACGGAGAGGGGTTGACGAGGACGATATTAAGTATTATTCTATAGGGTATTGTAAAATAGTAAGAATCCCTAAGTCTAACTCCTGTGATTATAAGCTTCTTTTTGAGGCCACAAACGAGTTCAGGAGATTAAAGGAAAAGATATTGTTTCCTTTAAGAAATGTCTTAGGACGTGTCAATGGCCTTGTTGTAAGACGAATAGATAAGAAACAGTACACCCAATATTTTCTTACAGAATCAAAGAAAATAGGTGCTTTCTTCGGGCTGTATGAGGCACTCCCTCATATACAGCGTACTAAAAAGGTCTTCGTACATGAGGGAGCGCTTGACTCAATATCTTTTGCGAAGGTCTTCCCGAATACTGTATCATCCTTGACATCATTTCTGAATGAGCAGCAGTATGAGCTCTTGAGGTTTTTTGCAGACAAGATCATACTGATATATGATAGGGATGAGGCAGGTTATTTAGGTGTTCAGAAGATGATGAACGCATATGGTAATAGACATATAGAATCCATATTCCTTGGTGATAATGATGCAAATCAATATTATCAGACTATGGGATATAGGCCTTTTGAGAAGTTTTTGAGAAGTAGGATACCTTCCATCCTTCAAGTATAGGTATAAGAAAATATGTACGGTATAGAATATCGCCCAGTAGACTTTGGTACTGTCCTCGGTTTAGATGATGCGAAGGAAATCCTTCAAGCTTATTTAAGACAGGATCAGTATGACCCGGCCTATTTATTTGCTGGGTCTCATGCTACAGGAAAGACTACTTTAGGGCGTATTTTTGCTTCTAGTATCTTATGTGAGAATCGCAAGGAAGACATGTCCCCCTGCAACGAGTGCTCCTCTTGTAAACAGTTTCTTCAAGGAAACCATCCAGGGTACATAGAGTATGACTCGGCGCTGAGCAGTAATAAAGAAAACGTGCAGCGTATTGTAGATAGTCTTCAGTATGAAATTGTAACCCGCTACAAGATTATTCTCTTCGATGAAGCACATAATTTGAGTAAGGAAGCGAAAGAAGTCTTCCTGAAGCAGCTGGAGAAAGAGAGTAACATAATACTCATATTTTGTACTACTGAGTATGATAAAATGCCCGAGACCCTACGCTCAAGATGTATACAATTCCAGCTACATGAGCCAACGGAACAAAATGTTTGTCATAAGTTGGAAGCCATATGTAAGCATAAAGGCTTTGAGTATGAGTCTGAAGCGCTAACAACAATAGTTAGAGCTACCGGCCGCCACTATAGAGATGCTGAGAATCGTCTTAGGCAGATTAGTTTTTTAGGTCCTATAAATCAAGAAAATGTTAAGAAAGCCACATCTGTATACGTTGAGGAGGTGATTGCATTACTTCTTAATTTGTCGTATGATTTAAGTAAGGCGTTGCAGCTCGCAGACTTCTTGGTGTCCAAAATGAACATCAAGATGATCTATAATTGGATACTGTGTATCCTTAATGACACAATTAAGAGGTCTAGTGGCGTATCTTTCTCAGGAAGATACGACGAACTTCTTAAGATGATGCAAAAGCAATACTCATCGGCTGCATATGAAATACTAGATTATGTACTTTCGCGCAGCCGTTTAAATGACATTACTTTGTTTCAGTCTGACCTTCTCATTATCCACTACAAGTTCCTGTGTGATGCCCTCGCCCCTAAAGAGTTGAAAGATTTATCAAAAAAAGAGAATTTAGATGAGTCAAAGTCAGATGACTCAAAAAACGAGAGTGATCAGGGCGGAAAATCAATCAAGGACATCCATGCATTGCCTCGCGGGCATCGAGAAGATGCCGTTCGAGAGTATCGTTTATCTCGAAGAAAAGAGGGTACTGATGATACTCTAAATGAACGTGTTGGTGAGGCCTGGGGTCCTGAAGAAAAGGGCGAGAAAGCTCCGTTGATACATAGGACGGAGATCTCACGTAAAGAGTTCCGTAAGGTACTCGAAGGAACATTGGATGACAAAACCTAAGGCAAAAGCTAAGAAAGGAACCATCAAGAAATCAGTTAAGGCCAAGAAAACTGTACAGAAGAAGATACCTAAGAAACCGCGTAAAAAGGTTGTTGGTAAGCCTGCGCGGAAGACAGTATATAAGACACGACGTAAGAAGGTTAAGAAGAGAAAAACTCTTCAATCATCTATCCCGGACGTAGTAAAGCGCTCAAGGGATCTGTCATACAGATATAAAAGTAAATCAGATCGATGGCTTATATTAGAACTGTATGATGATCGTTCCTTAGAAGAAATCTTCGAGCAGGTAGAATTCGATATCTTTTCCACGTTCAAGGACACAGACTACTTTGTCCCTGTCTATAATGAACATCTTAAGGAAAAGAGTGTCTCAGTTTCTTTATTTGAAGGATATGTATTCATCCGGGTAAATGAAGAAACAGATGAATACTTGGAAGCATTGAAATCAGATTATATACGAGGACCTCTAGTACTAAAAGGGTCTAGACAATATGTAACAAATAAAGATATCAACAAATTCAAGAGGGGCCTTGAGTCTAAGATTCGAAATATGATCCCTCGTAAAGGACAAAAAGTAATACCAAGAGTAGGAGTTTTTAAGAGTTTAGAGGGAAAGGTTATTTCTGTAGATAAGAAGAAGTTGGTGGCTAAGGTACTCTTTGAAAGGTCTTCTAGAGTAGTAGAAGCTCCTATCAGCATAATCAATCTAGAGACAATACATACATGAACTATTTTTTGATTGATGCATTCAACCTGGCATACCGAGCTCATAATGTGAACTATGAGCTTCGGACGATTGAAGGGCTATCGAGTGGTATGTTCTATGGATTCCTTAGGACTATATTTTCTCTTAAGAAGAAATACCGCGGCTATAAGTTTATAGTCGTGTGGGACAACCACGCAGACCATAAGTTTGATCTCAATCCTGAATATAAGTCAGGTAGAACACCACTCCCACAAACAGTAACACAGCAAATATCAGATATAAAGAAATATCTACAGCATTGTGGTATAGATCAATATGAGAAGAAGGGCCAAGAGGCTGATGATGTTATTGCTTCTTTGGTAGAGATGTTTAAGGGTGAAGGAAACACTGTTATTGTATACTCTAATGATAAGGACTTTCTCCAATTAGTAGAGACAGGAAGAGTAATAGTGTATAAGCCTAAAGTAGGCTTAAGTCCGGAGAAGTTCTATGATGAGGAAGCAGTAATTGAGAAGTTTGGTGTTTCCCCGAGTAAGCTGGCTTGTTTTCGTAGTTTTGCAGGAGACTCAAGTGATGCCCTAAATGGTGTCCCTAGAGTCCCACGTAAAATTATAGCGGGTCTTGTGAATGAGCATGAAGAAATTGAGAGGGTTTATGATTCTCTGGAAGAGGTGAAGCTTACCGATTTCCAAAGAAAGATGCTCATGGAACACCGAGGATCTGTAGAAACAAACTTCAAAATCATAAAGCTGGATAGGTATTTAGAAGGCCTTGAAAAAACAGAAGGAGCGTACGAAGAGGAGACGCTCAAAAGTTTACTTAAGAAGTATGAAGTTAAGTCTATAAATCCTGCGATGATGATTGATTTATTCTCTTCTTCATTAAACATAAAATATACAGATCCTAGAGATAATATCAAATTGGAATCCTATTCCCTTTTCTGAAGGAGATGAGGCATGGCTCGTGTTGTTAAGAGTATGGATCCCCATGAGATACAGAAAAGGTTCTCCACAGAACGTTATTCATTTTTTACTTTAGATGAAAGTAGCTTCTGTTTTGAGGATTTTGAACCCTTTATGTCCCGGCTGCCAGAGCGCGAACGAGATTTACTCGAGATGTATTACCGGGGTCATAAAAAACAGAAAGACATCGCAGCATTTTTCGATGTAACTCAAGGAGCAATATCGCACCGTATTAAGAGGGCGAGAATGAGGTTGGCGTTCTTAAGAGATATGCCTAAACTAGATAAAGACCTCAGAGATATCCTGAAAGGGTACTTCGATAATTTTGATATCGATGTCATAGCGTATATGGTGGAGACTACCTGTCAATCCCGAACAGCTGAAATTTTGAATAAGAAATATAAGCTAGACGGGCGTAAGCGTATGACTCAGGTTAAAGTACGTCATAAATTTGACCGCTCAATACAGAAGATAGAGCATCTTAAGAAACAAAATACAGAATTGAAGGTATGCTTTGAGCTCATGCAGTATATCAAAGACAACCTGTACATGTTGCATGAAGTTGTGCTTAGGCATTTTTATAGAGGTCATCATGCAAAGTATGAAAATGTGTACTGAGGTATATATGTAATCTTTTAAGAGTAATGATCTATTAATACGGGTCTCTCAAATAGGTTTTGATTTTTATCAGAAAACTATCGTTGAGAGGCCCTTTTTCTATGCGTTTATGCATCTCTGCTCATATCAGAAGAGAAGCTTGTTTGCTTGCACATCGTGTAGCTGAGAGCGTCCAACCTACGGAATCTCCATACCGTAATATTTTTTTGTATCAGAAAAGAATAGACCCCTCAGACCCCTCTTGGATGATAAATATGGGACCCCCGAGCCAAATGAATGAGCCCGGACGTTCTCAAAGAGGAGATCCAAGTAAGCTTATACAGTATCAGCAGGGTAAGCGTCCTGGCCCTATAGACCCTTTATTGAAGGATCAGCCAATGTTGGTAACTGTCCCTGGGAATCCTAAAGAGGATGCTCAAGGAGAGGTTAGTGACAATGTGAAGACTAAGGGGAGGGACTCTCTACCAGACGGGTGGATCGGAGAGGATGATAATAGGGATACGATAGGTTTTGACCCCGGCACACTCAACGTTAATCCATTCTAACACTTATGAAAACTATAGATGGACATCCGTTTGAGTGTAAGGAATGTGGAAAATGCTGCCGTTGGGGTGGCGTCGTAAGATTATCTAAGGATGATATAAAAAGACTCTCTGGCGTTGTTAAGCTCAATGAACCCGAGTTTCTTAAGCGTTTCACGGTACCTCATGGTACAGAGTATGTATTAAAGAATAAGGACAATAGTCCTGACTGCATCTTCCTCGAGGAAAACCAGTGTGCAGTATATCGAATGAAGCCGTGGCAGTGTGATAATTATCCACAAAAGTATGACCCTAGA
Organism: Candidatus Altarchaeales archaeon; assembly: GCA_014729705.1. Classification (GTDB taxonomy): domain Archaea; phylum Altiarchaeota; class Altiarchaeia; order IMC4; family SCGC-AAA252-I15; genus WJJK01. Next base: position 37,679 of record WJJK01000172.1, read on the forward strand.
TGTCCTGGATTCGGGCAGACAAAGGAAAGTGCTATGGAAGATAGATACAAAGAGGTTGTAAGTAATATGAATGAGCGTTTCTCATCTCTGCAACAAGCTGAAAAAGCCGTAGTAGATAAGTTATATAAAGAGCTTGCAAAAGGAGCTAAAACAGCTAATGTCATGTCTAAGGCTGTTGAAGAAGGTGTCGACAGCTTCCTTAGTGAGAAGAAAATTAAGGTAGCAAGCCTTGATGACTTATTTGCTTTCAATCGTGTAGATGAGAACCATCTCATACATAAGTCTACACGCGATCTCTGGGCCATTGAATCAGATAATACTGGAGACGTTCACATAGCTCGCCTTTTCGACAATGAAGGCGATCCCATCAAAGGATAAACTTATGCCGCGTGAAAGACTGACAAAGAGATTTGCGGCTGCTGCTGACGGGAAGAAAAAGAAATCCCAAAGCAAAGGTGATATGCAGCGCAATACTGCCGGGTTTGAGTATGATAAGTCTAAGGCTAAACACCTTAAAAGGGCTCTTCATAATATCAATGTCTCACTAGGGACTCTCCTGGCTGCTATGAAAGACCTAGCACTCCTTAGGGGGTCTGATATTACTCCTGATGGGTTGCTTGGTGGTAGAGGCTTTATAATGAACTACAGGGAGATGAAATCTCATCTGAATGAGGCCATCGGAAATCTCTCCGATGTCACAGACACACTGGCTGATGAGCTTAATAACCCGAAGTGGGGTCTAAGTAAATCTGAGATGCATGCGGTGAAGAAAGAAAAAGAAGAAGTCCTCGATAAAGTAGATGATGCAGAAGATGTTGGTGAGTCTATCGAGACAGGAAAACCTACAGAAGAAGCTGAAGTAGTAGAGGAAGACGCAGTAGAGGCCGCACCTGATCCGCAGATTGATCCAGAGGACGTAGTTTACTCGGCGGAAATGGAAGCAATAGATCGGTATAAGAAACTGCTGGAAGGTGATACCAAGGATAGGACGGCATCTGTCCTCAGCAAAAACATTCTGGCAAACCTATCACAGGGAGAATAGATCATGGCAGGCATGGATCTGGACAAAATTCTGGGTGCCGGAGACGAGGCGAAGGTGCCCGATTTGGACTGGCTTAACATAGAGTCAGAAGAAGTAGATAATATCCCACGTCCTATGAATGTGGAAATGGTACCTGAACTCAAAGAGGCGTGGACTCACCGCACTGAGCGCAGTACATCTCTGATCCCTGGACTAGAGATCAAAGAAAAGAAGGCTTCTAGTAAGGTATCTGAAGAGCTTATACAAGATGTAGTCGATACTGCTAAGAAATCAATGATGGCGGGTGTCGTAGGAACCGAGTTGGTAAAGAAGCTGGGCTCTCTTTATCCACAAGGTGTAATCCAGGCAGCTAAGGAAGAACTTGTGAAGGTAGCTTCTGAGCAAGGACTCCTAGGAAATGTCTATGTGGACATCAGTTGCTATGACTCTTGTTCAGATGCCAGAAAAGCTTTGGGGTCAAATAAGATACGTCTGGCTAAATACGTCGTAGGTAATCCTAAAAAGCGATGCTGCCGTAATCATAAGAATGGTTACTGCACTGAGTTTCGTAAGAACGTCGTATCTGAAATGAGATATGATGATGATTTGCTACAAGAGTACGCAAGTCATTTGAAGGTAGCTGGCGTGTTAGGTCCTAAGGAAAAAGTAGCCTCTAAAGAGGATCTTCGTGACTCACTTTTACGTAAGCGTAGTAAAAAAGCAGCTTTCAGGGCTACAGGTCCTGCTGCGGGTAAAGAACGTCCTATAGAAGATGTGCATAAGGACTTCACAGAAGCTCTTTCTAAACAAGCACAGACAAACAGTAAGGACGCCGCGGAGCTCCATTTCCATGAGGCTCGTCCTGTGTTGGCCTACATACAGGATCAGATGATGCACGGACGTATGGGCGAGGCTTTGAAGGAAGCTATCAAAACAAAGTTCAGCTCACAGGAAATAAAGGCTTATGCTGAAGATATCAAGAAGGTAGCATCTCTGCAGGGTCTCTTAGGAAATGTATATGTAGATATAGGTTATTACAAAGACGCAGAAGAAGCTGTAAAAGCTATCAAGCGCGCATCTACTAATCCGAACTATCTCGTGAATACACACAGTAAAGGCCCGAATGATGGTCGCCTTGCGAAAGTAGCCAGCATCACAGGATGTAGTGAGCTTCCTAAAGATGGTAAGATAGACATGAAGATTGCTAAGAGCTATATAGATGATCTTCAATTCACGAATAAGATATCTCAGGATAAGGCTAAGGAATTAAGAAGTAGCCTTGATAATAATAACAACGTTCTTTCTACTCTTAGAGACGCCTTTTTGTCATCTCTTGAGAGGAAGAGAGAGCCTCGTGTAGGCGGGCAGCCTGGACGTGAGTACGGTGGGAAAACCACAAAGTACGCCACGAAAGATCAGAAGTACCACGGCGCTGTACGTACAGCCATAGAAGCAGGTATATCAATACATGATGTAGAGGATAAGCTGGCGCAGCAGGTATCTACTCCGGAAGCCATCAGCATGACACGCTCTGTTCTTGCGAGTATGAGGGAGATCGATGCCAACGCGTTGGGACACTGTAAGACAGAAAAATATCAGCTGAATAATAGTGTACATATTAAGAAGGCTAAGAAGTGTGAAGACTGTATACAATGTGGTGATATGGGATGCCTTCGTCTTGGAGTTAAATTCGCCGGGAAGCAAGATTTGGATAAGCCCTTTTTTGATATAGATCCAAAGACTTCGAAAGTTCTTTTCGATGAGAATCCTGATGTAAAACGTGAGGACATCTCTCAGGAATATGATATGGGAGATGACTTTGGATCAGGTATGAATGTCAAACTCGAAGAGATGCGCGATAAAGACTCTAGCATAGATATCGATGTTGATTTCAATCAGGAAGGTCTTGATCAAAATATCGACGACCTCTAAACAACCATATCTATATGAAAATACCAGAGGGGTAGGACTATGTCTGATCAAGATGAAATACTCGGTTTGGATGATGAAAATATCGTCCGAGAACCACAGGAAGATGACATCGTAAGTCCGAAAGAGGTAAAACCTTTTTCGGATGAAGAACTTCAGATAGCTAAGGATAAAGAAGAAAGTATTGCGTCAGAAGAAAGCTCCGAAGAGAGTGTGGAGGACGAAGAGGGACAAGGCCTCGATGGAGATGATATCTCTAATCTTATCATAGATAATGAAAATGAGCTTCCTGATCAGCATCCGGTACTAAATCAGTCCTTAGTAAATAACCCTAGCCAGCTTGTATCCTCTAATATAAAGCCTGGGCAACCTCTCCAGAAAGCTATTGAGAATCCTACACGTACAGACAGGCTTCTTATAGCAGTTAGACACCGCCAACCCACCTCTACCCTCCTTAATAAAGTCATGGAGGAAGTAGCAGAGGAAGCGGCGTATCTAAAAGCGTATAGGGAAAAGCATTGGAACGGTGATGAGGATATATCAGATATATCCACCAAACGCGTTAGAATGCTACGCTCTATGGTTGAAACTCTTATAGAGAGAGAAAAGCAGAAGGAAGATAAAGTAACAGGTAAGATAGACTTCTATAGTGATAACTTCCAAAACGTACTTAAGTTTTTCCTACAAGTAATAGAGGAAACATTCAAAAAAGTAAATATACCAAAGCAGTTTGCTGATAACTTCTTCACGGAGCTCGCTAAGGAGTTTGATGGGTTCGAGAAGAAGGCTGAGAAAATTTACTACGGGAAGAGTAAATAATGTCCCTGGCTGAAATGTGCCTGACGCATGTTACTGAGAAGACTGATACCTCTAAGATCGTCGATAAGGACATCATGGAGTTTATTGAGGCTCCATGGGGATTAGGTCTTGGGTGTACTCCCGATGTACCGCCTCTGTACCCAGCTCAAAGATTCATAGTCAAGACATATTACGGACTCCCCTTAGATGATAGCTCTAACCGGGACATCATAGTTAAGGATAAGTTCAACGAGGAAGAACTCTATCGGTTAAATGAGATGGAGTATATGCATTACCTTGTAGATGAAGGTAGGCTTCCTCGAGAGTATGATGAGACCCCTCATCCGAACCTGGTCCTTGTCTGTGGAAGGAGGGCGGG
>WJJK01000173.1 GCA_014729705.1 Candidatus Altarchaeales archaeon
CTCCAGACCCTCCTTAGATATCCCGTAACCCACATTGTCGTAACTCTCACCCTCTACCCAGAACACCCGCTTATCGGGCTTGTTGTTCTCGTCCGTCTTTTTAATGATCTCCCGGTCGATCCATGGCTCATCTAGCAGCGTAGCAGCGAATACTTCCCTGCCGCGGCGATCGACAAGTCCGCGGGCATTGGCAATGTAAATCTGTTTCCTACACGGCTCGTCGTAAAGGATCAGATCACCGGACCAACCTTCATGTTCCTTGCTCTGCTGGTTGTTACTCATTATCTCCAGCGTTGATCCAGTCTCCTCATCCCTCCAAAACGTATCCGTAATGACCCCGTTACCCCGCGTTTCCACCTTTCTCTTGGCCGGCCACCACTTCTTTAACTCCGGAATTACCACCGCCTTGATATGATCCTGCCACCCCTGCCCCACATAACGCACTTTCCGGGGGAAATTATGCGGAAACAGGTGCAAAAGGCTCGTATCGTCCCAAGGATACTTGCCGTACATCACGGAAAGCCCCAAAAGCGTCAAAATCGTCGTGTTATGGTGGACCATCCCTCCCGCAATGTAATTGTGATATTTCTCTACTTCAAAGTCATAAACTTCTTGACGGGTGGGAATGGTCTTGATATATTCTATCTTGTTGCCATCCAGCAGGAGGGGTTGAAATGTCGAGGAAAAGAGTGGTTGACGTAGATCAATTAAGGGACCTGATTGAGGTTCAGAAGCTCCAGCATTGGAAAGTTGCTGAAATAACCGGCATCCCCGCCAAAAAAATGACGAAATTCTGCCGCCGATACGGGATAAAAACCCAAAGGACCGGGCCTCGGTCTGGGCCGGGGCATCCTGAATGGAAGGGCGGACGGTATCTATGCAAGGGTTACTGGTATGTCTACTCCCCAAACCACCCGAACCGCACAAAACAGGGCTATATGCTCGAACATCGGCTTGTGGCAGAAAGGATGCTAGGTCGGCTACTCCAGAGAAAAGAGGTTGTTCATCACATCGACGGCGACCCCCAAAACAACCACCCCGATAACCTAATGGTGTTTGGCTCGAACGGAAAGCACCTGAAGAACGAGCTGAAAAATCGCGTACCGAATTGGAGCCGGGACGGTTTTCAAAAAATGATCCAAGCACATCCGTCATGGGCAAAAAATCCCCACCTTCGGTCAATATACGATGTCGATCCGCAATACCAAGCTCCTCCCCATCCGTCATGCAAACAGAATAACACCGATGAAGACCAGCCTTCTTAAAAGGAGCCGACGCCCTGGCAACTACCTTCTTCTCCCCATCCCAAGCGTAAACCTTAAACGGCTTTCCTCTCTCAAACAGTTTGCCAACTTGCACCTTGCCATCAGGCGTATCCACGTAAGTACTTGAAATAACACATTTACCGAGGCGATTTCCTCCGGACATCCCAAACACCCGGTAAAAAGGGTCCAGAAACGCCTCCAATATCTGCGCCTGCTTCGGATTAGGCCCCGGATTCGGCTCTTTATCGAAAAACTCTATCCGGTTGGCGTCCTCGTAACTCTCCATATCCGCCCCTAACTTCGCCCGCCGCTCCTCCAAAGCCTCCAACTGCTTAACTAACGACTCCTTCTCCCCCTTCGACAACCCCCGGCGCTTCTTCTCCTTCGTTAATTGCATACTCACCCACGCAGAACTCATCCCCAACTCAGCCGCTACCTGCTTCTGGTTCAAACCCTGCGCTAATAACGCCTGTATCTCGGCTAAAGTGGCCATTATTCGGCTTTCTCCCTGTCGATTTCGGGTACTATCCAGCCGTTATCAACTAAAACCTGAAATATAGCCTCGGACAACACCGAAACCTTACACTCACGCTCTTTCTCATTTTGGGAAAAAAGGTCGCTGTTGAAATACAGCTCGTCAATCCCATGCAAAAGCTCATGGATAAAAGTAACTAAAATAGCGGTATCTTTTCTCCTGGCGCCTTGCCCGTCATCGCCACACAAAAAAATCTCAAGCGTATGCGCATTGAACGTACCCCATGCGTTTGTTTTTTCACGATAGACATGAGGAAATCGCACACTATACCAATGACCACCAATTTTTACCTTGTTTGGTATCTTTAACACGGCCATTACGCCCCTAACGCCTCCTTTAGCCGCTTAATACCCTTACGATAAATAGCAAGCTCATTCAAACACACCACAGTCTCGTCATTAGGCTCTTTGCTGCCGCAAATAATCCAGGCGTCTATCAAATCCTCAATAACGCCCGCAATATGATCCCTCGCTATCTTCGAGTTTATCTCCAGGTCTATAAGAACAGAATCCAACATAGCGAACCACTTGGCTTCAGCATCCTCCACGTTTTCCTTTAACACGGCCATTGTTGGGCTATTTCCCTCGCTGCTTGATCCGCTGCCTCAAAC
>WJJK01000018.1 GCA_014729705.1 Candidatus Altarchaeales archaeon
ATTCGAGGACAAACAGTCGGGGAAATGGATTCAGAACTATCGTATAAACTTATTGTGCCCCCATAAGGAGTCAACGATTCGTTATGAGCTGTGAGATTCGGCAATTCAGTGAAAGGCGTGCCCTCGCTTCCAAATTCTGGAATATTAAAATGACGGTTAAGCCTATCCCCCACCTCATTCCCTTCATACATCCTTTTATCGCCTGCTTTAAGGGGGTCTGTGAGGGGGCCTATAGAGAGATTCTGTTGAGGTCTGCCGATATGCTTGGGTTTTTCCATAGTTACCAAAATAATCAACTATAAATAAAAAATATGCGCTTTTCACTCAGTATTTATTTGATTTGTTTCATATGTGTATTCTCGACGAATGATGGGGATTTTTGATGTCTGAATTTAATATTGAGGTTCGTGTGGATTTGAAGCCCGGCGTCTTGGATGCTGAGGGTGAGACCATCCAAAAAAGCCTGAAATTATTGGATTACCCGGTAACAAAAGTCGAAACCTCAAGTTTTTATGTTATCACGATTGAGGCTGAATCCCCAGAGGAAGCCTTAGAGAAGATGGATGAGGCCTGCCGAAGGCTTCTTGCGAACCCCGTGATACAGGATTTCTCGCTGAAGGTGCTTTAATGTATATAAAAATCGTTGAGGGGGTTTTTGAAGTGGACTTATTGTCCGCCGACGAAGAACAGTTGGCTGAAATCTCCAAAACAAGGTCGCTTGGTTTAAGCCCCTATGAGATGGGAAAAATCAGGGACTACTTCAAACAGTTGGGTCGCAACCCCAAAGACATCGAGCTTGAGGCGTTCGCGCAAAGCTGGAGCGAACACTGCTGCTACAAATCCAGCAGAAACATCCTCAAGGAGACGGTCTTCAACATAAAGGCCCCGCAAAACATCTGCGTCATCTCAGAGGATGCGGGGGTCGTGGACCTCAACGAAGACTGGGCATATGTTTTAGCTCTTGAATCGCACAACCACCCCTCAGCATTAGATCCCTACGGCGGCGCTGCAACGGGTGTCGGGGGGATACTCAGAGACGTGGTGTGTATGGGCGCCCAACCAATCGCGCTCTTTGACCCCCTATTCTTTGGGCCGCTTGACTACCCTGAAGATAAACTGCCTGAGGGTACAAAGCATCCGAGATTCCTCTTCCAAGGCGTGGTATCAGGTATCGCAGACTATGGAAACCGCGTAGGAATACCAACCACAGGCGGATTGGTGTATTTTGATGAAAGCTACGTTGGAAACTGCCTGGTGAATGTCGGCTGCCTGGGTGTTGTGAGAAAAGACGAGCTCATACACTCACGGGTGGGGGGTCCAGGCGACGTATACATATTGGCTGGCGGCAAAACCGGGCGCGACGGGATACACGGCGTGACCTTCGCCTCAGAGGAGCTTTCCCAGGGAAGCGACGATAAATGCCGCCCCGCCGTCCAGCTTGGGTTCGCGATAATGAAGGAACCCCTAATCCATGCCTGTCTTGAAGCCAACAAGAAAAAACTCTTAACAGGTTTAAAGGACTTCGGCGGCGGCGGATTATCGTGTGTCGCAGCCGAAATGGCTCACGCCGGCGAGTGCGGGGCCACAATCTTTCTGGATAAGATACCGCTTAAAGAAGAGGGGGTTGACCCCTGGGAAATCTGGGTTTCAGAGTCTCAGGAGCGGATGATGCTTTCTGTGAAGCCCGAAAAAGTTGATGAAGTATTGGCGTTGTTTGATTTCTGGGATGTGCCCGCGGTGGTGGTAGGGGAGATAGACGGCTCAAACCGCATTAAAGCAACATACAACGACGAAGTGATACTTGATCTTGAATTGGATTTCCTTTTGGCGGGAGTATGCTATGACCGTGAAGCCGAAGAACCCAACATCAGCGAGAAGAGCCCGGAATTTAAGATGCCTGACTTAGTTCACATCTGTCAGGAGATAATCTCCATGACAAACATTTCCTCAAGGGAAAGTGTCATTAGAAGATACGACCACCAGGTTAGGGGCTGCACAACCCTAAACTCCCTGGTAGGTAAAGTCAACCACCAAACCCATTCAGACGCCTGCATACTCAAACCCCATGAAGACTCGGAGACAGGTATTGCAGTCTCATGCGACGTGAACCCCGGCTTATGCAGGGAGAACCCCTACTGGGGAGCTGCGTCAGCTGTTGAGGAGGTGGTGAGAAACCTTGTGGCAGTCGGAGCCCGGCCCCACAGCCTCGCAGATTGCCTGAACTTCGGAAACCCGGAGAAACCCAAACAACTGGGTGTCTTCAAAAGCGCCTGCAGGGGTCTTTTTGACACAGCCAAAACATTTAATCTACCGTTTGTCTCAGGAAACGTCTCACTATACAATGAAAGTAGTTTAGGTCCTATCGCGCCAACACCCACCATCATGGGAGTTGGACTGGTTGATGACGTAAACAAAACTATATCCTCTGACTTTAAAAAGAAGGGAAACAGCATCTATCTTGTGGGTGAAACCAAAAAGGAGTTGGGAGGATCAATCTACCACCGCATGCTTAAGGTAACAGGGGGAGTGACTCCAAGGGTTGACGCCAAGAAAACCAAAAAACAGGTTGAAAAACTCTTAACCGCAATGCAGAAGGGATTAATCTCATCATGCCATGACCTCTCGGAGGGTGGATTGTTTGTGGGTTTAGCTGAGATGTGTTTCGGCGGAAACTTGGGGGCTGAAATAAATCTCGACATATTAGGGGATCTTAGAGCCGACTTTAAGCTTTTCAGCGAATCAAACGGGCGGTTCCTGGTGGAGGTCGCATCTGAAGCCGAGAAGGATTTCCTAAAGAAGGCAGGTGATGCGAAGAAGATTGGTCGCGTGATCGGGAATAAAAGCATCTACATACAAGATCAGGATAAACAGATACAGTTGAGCTTAGATGATCTTTGGAGCAAGTGGTTTACAGCGCTTTCGGGGGGTGAGAATCCATGAAAGCCGCAGTATTATTTATTGAGGGTACAAACTGCGAAGCCGAAAGCCTGAGAGCGTTAAACAAATTCGGCGTCAACACCGAGACCGTGCATCTTAAGCAGCTTTATGGAGACTGTAAAAAGACTCTAAAAAGAAGTCTTTTGGATTACGACCTAATTTACCTGCCAGGGGGTTGGAGTTCCGGGGACTACGTGAGGGCGGGGGCGGTGTTCGCAGCCCGCATGAAATCGAGGATAGGGGATCAGGTAGCTGAATACCTAGGAGAGGGCAAACATATTCTGGGGGTATGCAATGGATTCCAGGTGTTGGTTGAATACGGCATATTACCAGGGTTCAACGGTGTTTCAGAGAACCCTGAGGCGGTTTTAACCATAAACAATCCCCCGAAATTCCAGTGCCGCCCCACATACATTAAACACCTAAACCCCTGTCAATTAACCGAAGGCCTGGAGGGGGGAGC
>WJJK01000174.1 GCA_014729705.1 Candidatus Altarchaeales archaeon
GGAGGAAGCCGACACTGGAAACTATAACGGATACTATGCCCGTGCTTTGGGATCGACCTCAGATACATATGTGGTCAAGCCCCCTCACAAAAGGTAAGAAATGCGCGTACAGTGTTCCTACCCACTCCTTGGGGTGGGGACGCCTGGACGCTGGAGGAGTCTTCCGGCTATGGGTTGACTCACAGCAAGAAGCGCCTACGCAATACAAGCAGGGCGATCTCGTCCGTTTGGTGGCAAAGAGCAATATTGTCCTGTCCCAAGACGGCAAACCTAGAACCGTTCCGCCGAAGACTGTCGTCAGAGTGAAGGAGGTATCCGGCAACCGGCCCGGCCGATGCAGGATAGCCACGGAGATCGTGGGATGTTCTGATCTGGATCTCCTGGGATCTTCTTGCACACTTATGTCATCCCAGATCACGGCACTGGAAAAGCCGGAGTTGTTCTTTACCAGAGGAGAGGAAGTAGAAATCACCGCTGAGATTAGCTTTCGAAAGAACCCCCTCAAGGGAAAGAGAGCTAAGGTAGTTATTCCCACCGACCCTGAAGGAGATGTTGGTCTTGAGTTCCCAGAGGACATCAGGGCCGGATCCCTAGACGGGTTGGGGAAGTCCGGCTACTGCCTCTACGTGAGAGCAGAAGCCTTGAAAGCTTCAGAGTAGAGTAGGTATTCTCCGCGTCTGACGAAGAATAAAGAGAGGACAAACCTTGAAGCCTGTAGTTCCTAAGGTTCGAGTCGGGGACATACTCCGAGGAACTAAGAACCTTCGAAACTATCTCCGCCTATGTTCCCTGGCCCACTATCTGCGTACAGTCACGGAGGAAGGCATCCCCAGACGCCATCGAGAAGAAGCCAGCAGGGAACTATACTCTCCGAGAAAGGACGATGAGTTTCTGGTGGTAGGCAACAACTTCGATCGTTTTTGCGTCTGGGAGTCGCGCGGAGAGATTATGCTTCTCTTCCAGAACGGAAGGCCGGGAGGGTTGTCGGCGAAGCAGCTGGCCGCGGCGGGCGCTGCTGCCGCTGCCGCCGCGCCCGCGGGCGCCGAAAACAAAGAAATCGCTATGAGTGGTAGCCACTTTGCCAAGTGGTTTTCCCGAACAGGAAGAATGTTCCCGGACCTCAACCAGTGGGACAAGAAAGCCTTCTACATGTGGGGCGCTATCCAAATGAATGCATCACGAAACCGGACAGTAGCACTGCCCGTATATCTGCATGACGGCGTCGATGCCATAGGGAGGATCGTTAGTCCCCTCCGCCTGGCGAAATCAATCATAGACTTTGATAAAGCAACTATTAGGAAGGCCATCAAAGAATCCCTTCAAACCGGAAGATTCCGAGGACATCCCGTGTCATTTCGAAGGCTCGGCCCTAGCCTGGAGGACATTCCCAAGCTGGAAGAGGAAGTGGCAAAGCTTGCCCGCAACCCAAGAGCGACACAACACCTGAAATTTTCGGACCTAAAGTAACTTTTGTAGGCAGCCGCGACTCAAGAGAAAAATAGAATCATTAGAAGGTACGTCAGTATTCTCCAAATACCATGAACCCCTGAAAAGGAGAATCCGTTGGAGACTTTTCCGACGACCCTGAAGCTGACCTTCGAAGACCACCTGCGCCGGCTGAATAGCCGCCTTCGTGGAGGAGGGAAGAGCCTCGAGATGACTATCGAGGCTGACGAGACTCGAATCAACCACCTGCTGACCCTGCGAACCAAGGAGGAGAACGCCACTCTCGTCTTCCCCAAGATCCGACGCAACGAGTGTGGAAACCTCGTGCTCGGGGACCGGAACGACCGGGTTGTATGCCCGCTCATGCTGGTACTGGACGGAAAGCCCCAGCACATTTCCTATGAGGGCTTCATCCTGTCCATGCTTTCCCTCAACATGGAGGAGCTGTTCCCGGAACAGGGCAAAAGGAACCAGATCGACAAGATCCTGTGGGGTTTCGTACAGGGACGGGGCCGGCTGGCTGCTGGCCTCTGCCAGCGCTTTCTGAACCTCCGACTTTTCAACGCTCTACCGCTCTCCGGCACTCCGATGCAGGACTGGGCTATGAATCATCGTCTGATGATCTTCGACCCCGTGTTCGACAAGCTGCGGCCAGACGAGAAGCTGGCATATCAGAAGCGCAAGAACGAGCTGCTGTTTCCGTGGGGTTCTATCGGTCTTTCGGACGGAGCCGCAGCCACCGAGAACTACATTCTTCAGGAGGATCTGCGCAAGCGCACGGCATTCGGTATGCGCCACCACAACCCTATCCGGAACCTCTACTCCACCCTGGGCATGAAGGGAGAGGAGACGCCGAAGGTCGTATCCAAGTCGGCGGACGAGCTCGAAGCTCGAGGGGTAAAGCGGGGTGGCTGGAACTGGATGACCGTGTTCCTGGACCTGCCACTGGATTTCGAGGATCAGATCCTGATATCCCGCAGGCACGCTGGCAAGACGGTATCCTATGAGCGCAGCTTCACCGTTTTCGGCGAGGAGACGGTGCAGCCCGGAGACAACATTCTGAAGGGGCGTGTCATTGGCGTCAACGAGGATGAGTCTCCCGTCGTGTTCGACATCGACTGCGATCACGCCGAGGTGCTGGAGTGCAAGGATGGAGACGTCCCCTTCGATGGTAAGGATCAGCCGGTACGTATCGTGAATCTCCGGGTGGTCTACTCCTTCAAGGAAGGCTTCAAGATTACCAACCAGCACGGAAACAAGGGTATCGTCATCCTGGAAGACCTGGGAACCGTTCACGATCCTGTTCGGGGGGAAGTACCCATCGACGTGATTGTGTCGGCCAAGTCCGTTCAGAAACGGAAGAACTTCGGACAGATCCTGGAGGCTCTCTCCACTCTGATTCACGGCCCGGAGAAGCGCCTGGTGGTTCCGGACGAGATCGAGGTCTCCACGGAGCAGGTAGAAGATGCCCTGGAAAAGGCCGGTCAGTCCAAGGACGGCACCTGCCTGGCCAAGACCCCGTGGGGAGAGTTCCGCTCCCTGTGTGGCTGGGTTCACTGGGGCGTAACCAAGACTCCGGAGGAGCAGCTCTGGGAGAAGAAGGACGTGCTGGCCACCAACCAGCGCGGGCTTCGAATACGAGGGAGCAAGATCTCCACGATCGAGCTCAAGGCTCTAACCACCCTCCTGGGTCCTGGTTCCAAGGTGGTGGGGGAGATTCTCTCCTATCGCCAGGGAACGGGTGAGGTGCGTGA
>WJJK01000175.1 GCA_014729705.1 Candidatus Altarchaeales archaeon
GTAGTCTCATAAGGTGGGTTGTTTCCGCTGTGTGCCACCAAACCTCTTTTTTCATCCGGAATTTATCGACTTCTTCTTGTGTGTATCCCAGCTTATCCCACTCTCCATCGAAGACGGTTTGAGGCCCTTCGGGTGGTTGACCCATTATGGGCACAGCCTGCCCCACGCCCAATGGAAGAAGCAGTTCAAGCCCCTGCCCGTCTATGTTTGAGTGCCATCCTTGGCTTTTATCTTGGCATAATCCTCGTGCCACCAACTCATCCTTGTTTATCCCCTTAGACGCTAAAATCTCTGCCGCAGACTCGCCCTTCTTTGCCTTGGCAACAGCTCTTTTAATTTCTTTTATCACATCCGAGGAAGTCATATTATCCGCCTCTTTTTGAACTTCTGCCTCACCTACTGTTGTTTCATTTGCTAACGCTATGGCAATCCGGGCTAGGCTGTTTTTCCTATCTGCCAACAACCGGTCCTCTGATTCATTATTCAACTCCAATTCGCCTGCGATCTTAGGATATTTAGAGCTGAATTCTCTGGCAACCTGATCACAAATTTCCTTGGACGGATCTATCCTGCCTGTATTAGAATAATTTTCAGCGTTTTCCGCCACAAGGTTCAACCCCTTGTTTATCGTATTATCTAGCGCATACCCCACATTCATATGCCCAAGTTTCATGGCCGACACCCTTTTGTCTGAGTCTCCTAGGACTCCTTCAACAAGAGCCTTCACCCTTGGAAGCCTTTTAATGATTTTATCAAGGCTTCCCACTTGGCTGAAATCATCTATGTCTTTTGGTAGCTCCAGGGGAACTATGTCTTTTTGTGCATCCTTTAAAACCATGAACAATGATTTGGATTGAGAGAACAAATATCTTAATTATTTTAGGGTAGGCTGCGGTTCCCTTTTTTAGGGTGTGTGTTTTCATCAGTCTTCTTGTATACTATTGTTCTGTGGGGGAAGGGTATCTCGATTCCTTCTTCGTCAAACCTATCTTTTATCCTCTTGTTTAGATCCCAACTCATTATGGTGCCTGATTTGGGGTCGGCTGCCCATGCGTAGGCTCTAAGGTTCACCGAGGATTCCCCGAACCCTATTACTCTTACCTGTACTTTCGGTTCTCCTCTTTCCTTTTCCTGTTTAGTTCGGTTATCTACGTTGTTTGGGTGTTTCTCTGTTTCTTGCCTCATTATCTTGACGGCTTGGTCTAGGTCTGAGTCATAGCTTACTCCAAATTCGATGAATTTACAGACCTTATCCTCCCCCAGATTCGAGTTTTCGATTACCTGCTCGCTTAAAACCGAGTTGGGTATGATTATTCTTTTATTTTCGAATGTTTTGATGAGGGTATGCCTTAGGTTGATGTCCTCTACGACCCCTGCGACTTCTAACCCTATTTTTATTCGGTCTCCGACTCGTATGGGTTTGAATAAGGCTATGAATACCCCGCTCACTATGTTTGAGAACGCCTGCTGGGACGCGAAACCAAGTATCACAGTCAACACCCCTGCGCCTGCGAGAATCGACACAGACAATGCCCTAAGTTGAGGAATATTATATACTGCTATCGCCAAACCGAATACGTATATCACGGCTCTTAGAAAATGCATGAAGAAGTTATAATGGGTTGGGTCTATGCCTAATTTGGTTTTTTTCACGAATTTATCGATCAAAGCCAGGATTATCTGGGCGGATACTATTGTAATCAGAAAAATAATGAGGCTTGAAATAAGGCTTGCGCCGGTGTCAAAAAGATTTGCCATATATGCTCTTAAATAATAGAATATATAAGGCTGTGGGGAGGGATTCTAATATGGGTTCCCATTGGATTCCCCCAAGATTGCTTGAAGTTTTTTTTTATTATTTTAAGGTTTCATTCGCTTTAGGTTGTTTAATGAGTGTTTTAAAGAGTCTGAGGCAGTATTTCCGCATCACTAAGGCTTCCACCATATTCCGCAGATACTTTGTTTTGAACGGGTTTGACGGTCTTTTCACGATGCTTGGCATAATCGTCGGATCCTACGTGTCGGGGGTGCATCATCCAGGGGTTATTCTGGGCGCCGGCGTCTCAGGTATTGTGGCGTTGGGGTTTTCCGGGTCGGCAAGCGCATACATAACCGAGAAGTCTGAGCAGGAGCGTTCCCTGATGGAGCTTGAGGGCAAGATGCTGATTGACTTGGATAACACCATACATGATCGGGCGAGGTCTTTTTCGACGTTATTCACTTCCTTCGTAAACGGGTTTTCGCCGGTGGCAACGGCGTTGCTTATGGCGGTTCCCTTTCTTTTGGCGTCTAAAGAGTTTTTTTCAATAGATACTGCGTTTAAGATATCTATGTTAACTGGTTGCCTTGAAATATTTGCTTTCGGCTATGTTTTGGGGGAGAAATTCAGCACAGCAAAGAAAATCCAATACGGGGTGGGCATGCTTTTGGTGGCTTCCTTAACTGCGTTGACTAGCTTCGTCATAGGGCAGTTGACGGGGTAACTTAATTATTACTTGATCCATGAAGCATACCTCCTTTATCGTATACGTAGTAGGGGTATACTTCCACGCTGTCTTGGGTTTGACAGCAG
Organism: Candidatus Altarchaeales archaeon; assembly: GCA_014729705.1. GTDB lineage: Archaea > Altiarchaeota > Altiarchaeia > IMC4 > SCGC-AAA252-I15 > WJJK01. The sequence continues at coordinate 2,573 of WJJK01000175.1, forward strand.
TAGGTGTCGTAGCGGCGGTCATAGCATAAATCTCTTCTTCTAGCCTGGTCGACTTCGTTTCGCCTTGAGCATTCAAATTCATTAACCCTGCAGGCGCCGCCTACGCATCCTTAAGCAATGCATACGCTTTCCCATCTATAATCTCTTTCCCTCACAGGGGCGGTTGAGGTGGTGGTTTTCGGGTTAGCCTCGGTTGTTGTGGTAGTACTGTATGCGAAATACTTCAGGGTCTACAACAAAACTAAAAAGGGTTGTGTTTTCGCATAAAGTGGGTTGGGTTTTACGGGGGTATATTCTCACTGGATTACTTTTATCACGTCAACGGGGCAGACGTCTTCCGCCTGCCTGTTGCATTCCAGGTCCCTCTCCTCAACTTCAAGCTCAAACCATCCATCTTGGGCTTTCTCGGCTCCTTTTAGATCGGTTTTGTTGTCTTCGTTGTTCATCGCCCAGAAGCTCGGGCAGATGCCTGCACAGGCGCTACATCCAATACAATCTTCCCTGTTTAGTCTAACAGTTGGCATATTCTTTATTCACCTATTTCTGAAGCCTTTTCTTTTCTCCAAGAAAAAGTTTTTTCCCCCCTCAATTATATCTCCGATTTCATTATTGATGAAGACTGCTTTATATGTTTTCTGGTATCCAAAAGGTTAGGGCCCGCTATTTAGTTGTTTACTCCCTTTCTTTTTTCTAATGGAGGGGGAGTTCGACAGGAAACTTTTGAAGAAACTCATAGACCGAGTAGGCGGAGTATATGTATACAGTTTCGATAAGGGGCGAAACATCTACGTAAACAAAACCTACACTGCTTTGACTGGTTACTCCCCCCAACAAATCCGGAGCATGTCTTCCTCCGAGTTTGCGTCCCTGTTCCACCTCCAGGACCTGCCTAGAATAAGGGAACATATGAAGAAGTTGCGTAGTCTCCCTGCTGACGAGTTTCTCGACATTGAATATCGATTCAGAAAAGCAAACGGCAGCTGGATGTGGTGTTTATCTAAGGATTCGGTGTTCAACAGCGAGGGCAGACGAGCCTCCTCTTTTATCGGCACATTCCTCGACATAACGGAGAGGAAACTCAACGAACACAGGCTGAGGAAGAGTGAAAAACGCTACAAAAAAATCCTTAAACACGCTCCTGCGGCGATTTATGAAATCAGTTTCCGGGAGAAGAGATTCAAGCAGGTAAACGATTGCATGTGCAGGATGCTTGGATTCAGTCGCAGCGAGCTTCTTAACATGGATCCCTTTGATTTGCTTGACGATGAGGGCAAGCACCTCTTTCAGGAGAGGATTGATATGTGGCTTTCAGGCGCTAAACCCTCAGGGGACGTTGAATTCGAAGTTAAAACCAAAGACGGGCGTAAACTGACGGCTCATTTGAATGCGACATTAATAAAAGACGGGGAGGGGAGGCCCCAGGGCGCCTACGTGATAGCAACCGACGTAACCCAAAGAAGGCAAGCGGAGGAAGGCTTCGAATCCCAGCGCATGTTATTTCAATCAGTATTTGATCACATACCTGTTCTACTTGTTTTATGGGATCCCCGGCTTCAATATTTCACGTTAAATAAACACGCTGAAGATGTGTTGGGTTGGACTACCGCTGAAGCCAATGAACATGATTTCATGACTAACGTGTATCCTGACCCCGACTATAGGGCGAAGATCGGATCCTTCATGCAGTCGCTTTCCTCAAGCTGGAGACAGTTTAATTGCACCACCAAACACGGGCACGAGATCCCCGTTAACTGGACTAACATCAAGCTTAAAGACGATACGATGATCGGCATAGGAGTGGATCTTCGACGGACGCAGGAGCTTACCAACCAACTTAGGAAAACCCAGGAAATCGCTAAAGTAGGTGGTTGGAGTCTGGATTTAATGAAAGACAAACTCACATGGACCGAGGAAACCTACAAAATATTCGGCGTCCAACCCGACAACTTCAAACCAACCTACGAAGATTTCCTTAAACTAATCCATCCGCAAGACCGGGGGAAAGTCGAGGATGCCCACTCAAAATCGTTGGCTGAAGGTTCAGACGGATATGAAATCGAACACAGGATAATAAATCAGCAGAAGGGGGAGACCCGATATGTATTGGGGAAATGCGAGCACGCGAAAAAACCCTCAGGCAAAATAGCGCTCTCAAACGGCATAATACAGGACATCACCGCCCGCAAGCAGGGGGAATTACGGCGGCAAGCCCTGTTAGAGTCACTTAGGAGGGTTTCCTCTAAAACCCGCACCTACGCATACGAGCTTAACGCCATATTCAAGTCGGTGACCGAACCCCTCATGGTTTTAGACCGAAACGGGAGGGTGGAGAAAACCAATAAAGCCGCAGTCGACTCGCTTGCCCTGAACCCCGTCGGCTACACCCTCCTCAACCTGGTTGAGAGGCTTAAAATCACAGACGAGGAAGGACGGCAATTCAAACCCCAACACGTGACAGAGAAGGTGTTGGGCGGGGAGGCACTGGAAGATGTGAAAATAAAATTCACGGACGCCGAAGACCATAAGAAAACCGTTTTACTCTCTGCAGCTCCCGTCAAGACAGACAATGAAATCCGTCTTTCAGTGTTGATATGGTACGACATGACGGAGATTGAGCAGATGGAAAACCTAAGGAAACAACTAATAAGAGACCTCTCTCATCAGCTTAAAACACCTCTTTCAATCATAAGCATGGCTTCGAACATGATTGAGGAGGAAAGCGGGGAACCCACGGTGTACGAAAACGTGAAAATGATCCAAAGAAACACCAAAAACATGTCTAAACTCATAACCTCCATCCTCAGCCTAAGCGAGCTGGAATCCGGGAAAATAACACTTAAAACAAACAAATTCAATTTAGTGAGAAACTTAAAGACGAATATTAGAGAAGTCAAGCCCATCCTCAAAAATAAAAAACTCAAGCTAAACCTAGAGGCCCCCACCTCACTTACGATACGCTCTGACGAACATAAAATAAATGAGATAATGGAAAACCTCCTGCACAACGCCATAAAATACACCGACAAAGGCGAAATAAACGTAACCCTGGAAAAAATCTGCGGATACGCTGTGCTTTCGGTTACCGATACCGGCGTTGGCTTAACGAAAAAACAATTGAAAAAGATTTTCACACGCTTCTACAAAGCCGACCCAAGCGTTGAGGGATCCGGACTAGGCCTAAACATAGTGACGGAAAACCTGAAACTGTTGGGCGGGGAAATAAAGGCGAAATCAAGGGGCCGGGGGAAGGGATCCACATTCAAAGTATTTATTCCCCTAAAAAAAAAGGAGGAAAAAGAAAATGAAAAAAACAATACTAATTGTTGAAGACAACCCAGACATACAAAACCTATACACACAAATGCTTTCAGAAGAATACAACACCCTCCAGGTGACCAACACCAAAGACGCCTGGAAGACGCTTGCCAAAGAGGAAATAAATCTGATTATCCTCGACATAATACTGCCCAAGGGAGCATTCGGAGACAAATTCTACGCCCAAATAAGCCAACACCCCGGCTACCAAGATATACCCGTAGTATTCGTATCCGTAATCGACGACCCCAAGGAAGCTGGGAACCTGAAGAAAATAAACAACGCCCACTACATAGAGAAA
>WJJK01000176.1 GCA_014729705.1 Candidatus Altarchaeales archaeon
CCCCAGAGCGGTCCAACGTATAAAAACACAAGGAAAGCAAATAAAAGATGCGGCTAAGAATGTTGCCCAAGAAACCGCTGAAGAAGTCAAAGAAACGGTCGAAGAAGCGGCAGAAACGACCTCAGAAAAAATTCCAGAAATAGTCACCCGGCCCTTAAATGAAATCGTATCCGGGCTAAAAGCGATCAAGGATGTTGGCAAGCATACCATTGAGCAGATTGTCAATGGAATGATCGAAGGTTTAGATGCGACAACGCTCAAAGCAGCTACCGAAGAAATTCTGAAAAATATTATTGACCTGGAAGCCCAGGAAGTAGCTCAAGAAAAGTCAATTAAGAGATTGGAAGACTGGGTTGATGAGGCTGCTAAAGAAGTTGATCGAGCTCGAGATAGGCTAAAAATCTTTGATCTGCAAACGGCAGATATTCCCGAACGATTTACAAGAGCCAGACGCCGGCAACTCGAACTTGAGATCCTGAGAGCGGAACAGGAAGAGAAACGACGCAAAGCGGCCCTGGATGCGGCCAAAGAACAGCTTAAGGTTACCAAAGCCCAGCTTAAAGCTCAAGAGCAAGTGTTGAGCTTGATGGAAGCGGCCTTAAAAGAACAAGAAAAGGCCGGCCAGGGAATCGAAACCGGTTTTGTAGCTGCTGATATTGATACCGAGGGATTCAAGCAACGCATTGATGAAATGAAAGCTGTGTTTGAAGAACGGTTGCAGCCTACGTTTGATAATATTCGAGAACTGTTTAAGGAGTTAGCTGATTTTGTTCGGGGGTTTGTTGGGGCCGATCCGGGGGGTGAACTAACCGAGATGTACGAGGCTGGTCAGCGTTTAAGGGAGGCTATCAAGGGGATTACCGGAGGGCTGAATGATATTTTGACCTGGGTAGATAATATTTTTGCCGGCTTTTCGGACAAATGGGCTGGAATGGATCCGGGACTTCGTAAGTTCTTACTGATTTTATTAGGAATAACCGCCCTGAAAGCAGTTCCAGTCATTTCGGCTGTAATTAAGTTAGGGTGGCAAATTGGGGGTGTGGCGGCTAGCGCAACATCAGCATTTGTAACAGGCATTATTGCTCTGTTAACTGGTGGCTCCGTTGCAGCTAGTGCACTAACGCTCCCCTTAATAATTCTAATTGCTGAGATAATTTGGGGATGGCCCGAACTTAAAAACTGGGTTACAGGTCAACGACAACTCGAAATCATTGGTACCATTACCTTTATCGGAACGGAAACATTAAATAAGATTCTGGAATTCTTCGGGGCTGATTTTCAAATAGATGCCGCTGGCGTTATGCAGCCACTTTTAGATGAAATAGATCGGGTTAAAACCAGTACCGAAGAAAACGGAATCCTGGAAACATTGGGATCCTGGTTTACCGGCGAACGTCAAAAAAGGCTTGCTCAAGACACCTGGGACGCTGCCAGGAATTCTATCAAAAAACCGATTGTTGACACAGCCCAAGAAACCTATGATGAAGTTGTTGGCAATTCAATTATTCCTGATATGCTCCAGGCAATCTGGGACAAGTTTAACTTCTTTCCTGACCAACTAGCCGGTCCACTTGCTCGCATGAGAGAAAGCATTATGGAAGAAATGCACATGCTCCGGGATGAATGGCTAAGCGATTGGGAAGATATGGCCCAGGCCGTTCGGGATACAATGACGTTGCAGGCCCAGGCAGCGCAAACTAGCGTTGAACAGACAGCCAGCGCGGTACCCAAGAGTGTAACCGAGAGAACTAGAGAAAACGGACAGGGGGGACCGAGTAACGTCGAGATTAACATGAACGCTGATGAAACCCGGCGATTTTTGGAAGACGGTGTTTATCAAGGTCTACTGGAAATCGGCGAAAAAACTAGAGGCCGATAATGAGTAATACAGACGATCTCGGGTATAATCATGGTATAAAAATTGGGACCACGAAATTCAATATGGAACATTTCAAGGTAACCCCCCATATTGAATTTATTGAAGGTACCCAACGCAAAAAAGATGCTTGTGGAGGTTCCAGGTGGACCGGGCCGGCCAAAATGAGATTGACCTGGCCAAACAGAGAACTTGAGGGAGAACAGTTTTATCAACTTAAAAACATAGTGGGTAGTAATCCATCTGCATCAGTGTACATTGACGTTCCTACCCAAATTTTGAACACGGATACATACCAACCTATCACATCCGCTTATTACGGTATTTTGCAATGGCCTGATGAGGGGGTGAGGATGACCAGATATTATCGTTGGACACTACCAGAAGTAGAGATTACAAATTTAACACCGATATAATTTTATGACAACATTTAATCCAGTAATCCAAAGCAATTTATTTTCGGCTAATTGAAAGGACCTCTGGTAATGCCGGTCGTATCTGCTGCTAACCTGGAAAGACTGAGATCCAAGCGATTGTGGGGTAAGCTTGGAATTTTGGTATTTCGCCCGTTGATTATTGCCAGAGGGGTTGCCACCGGAACATCAAAAGGAGTCAGGTCTGTCCCCCTGAGTGGTTATAGTGCCGATGAAACAGTTGAGCAATATTACACTGTAATAGCCGGATCAACAGCGGGTGATGATGATGGGGGCAAAACCAGACTTAAGTCAGTTGACGGCAGTACACTGAATGTAGCGGCCAATAATATTGATTGGCCCAATTACCCCTATGTCAGTGTTCTGCGAGAAATATTACCCTGGACCATACTACCAGATTTACAAAATGATTATATGGATTGGAATATCCCGTATTCCGATCAGAATACCAACTATCACCCCTTAGCTCGCATTGGTCCCCCGGCCTGGGGATTGACCGGGGAAACGCTAAAGTTTTATTCTGATAGCGAAGCTATTGCCGGATCGATTGTTAGTCACAGTTGGAGCTTTCCGGGGGGTTCGCCGGCTTCCTCATCATCCGCAGGAAGCGCAGGAAGCCCCATAGAGGTGTCTTTTGCGACTGCTACGGGGCATGTCCCCAATTACGTAAAATACACTGTCACAGCCTCAAATGGTAAGTCTCATACCCGCTTTAATCCAATCTGGATTGTAGATCAATTTACCGATATGTATTGCCAATTTACAGTCGAGTCAATGAGTGGATCAGAGGGTTCAGGGGGTTGGGAAGCTCGGTTTAAGATTCATGGTGATGCAACCACATCGGAGTTTCCCCAAGATGCAATGATAATGGTGGTTTCCCAAGACTGGTATGATGACGAAAAAGTGTCCGTAGGGGGCAACTGGACTCATCGAGAGAATGTGGTCTATATGGGCTGGATTACACAGGGCACTGTTTTTCGCAATGCAGAAGACAAGTCAATTACCTTTAGCACTAAGGGGCCAATCCCCTTGATGAAAGATTTACTGTCCTGGCCGGCCAATCTGGAATATAAATCAAATCCGGGGGCCTGGAGCCAGCTATCGGGGATGACGTGTGATCGGGCAGCTTTTCACATTGTTACCGAGCGTACCACAATGGATCACATTGTGGATATTAACTTAACCGGTAATACAAAAACATTGCGGTATGTTGATATACCGGAATCAGATCCGGCGACACAGCTTAACGATTATTGTCTGTCCCCTATTGGAGCTCGGGCAATGTCCGACCGGCAGGGGCAAATTTACTTTAGTCGTAATCCTAACTTACGCCCTCTGGGTGAGCGAACCAGTATTCCAACCGTGATGGATATAGAATATCAAGATGTCAGAGATGACCCGGGGGCCACCTATGATGTCGAAGATATGTATGAAAAAACGGCTCAGGTAGATTTCATTGGATTTAGTTATAACGGTGAGGATGTAGTGCCGTTTTACTCATTA
>WJJK01000177.1 GCA_014729705.1 Candidatus Altarchaeales archaeon
CCTCAACGGAGGCGGATTTTGTGGAGTTGTATTATTTCAGGAGGTTGAAACAAACAGACATTGCAGCGATTTTTCGAGTCAGTCAACCGACTGTCTGTTATCGATTGCAGAGAGCTACCTCGAGAATTCAATATCTCCTTCAGCTCCCGAGTATATCAAGTGATGAGTTGAGGGTGAGTATGGTGGATTTTTTGCCGGATCCCCTTGATGTAGAAATTATGGTTTTGATGTTTGAGACTACCTGTCAGTCAGAGGTAGCCAAAAGGATGGGAGTCAGTCAGGGTCTCGTTCGACATCGTTTTATTCGTTCTATTGATAAAATGAAGAATGTCTCCGGTATGGAGAAGTATGTCCGGTTGTTCAACTTTGTCTCCCAGAATTTGAATATTCTGAGAGAAGTTCGGAGATCTAGTCAGGAACCTAATGAGATTACATATATTATTGACTAGGCTCGTTCTACGATAACTCTCCTATTTTCCTTTAAAGACAGGGTAACCTGGGCAGAACTCTTTTGTAATTTTTTGGGAATGTCGGAGAAAACGGAAATAGTAAGAGCTAAGAAGGTAGCTCGTCAGTGGTTTTTGAAACGAGCAAAGGCTGAGTTTAGAGTCCATGCTTATAGCATGGCTCAGTGTAAAGTCCGAAACCTTCCTAGTCTTCTCCGGGCTTTCAGGGATGGGAAAGTTGTTCTTGCGGGGGTTGACCCAATCTCGGACCTCGGGATCAAAGTCAAGGCCATGGACTCGGTAGAGTTTTGGTCCTCTGATGAAGAAGGCCTGAAGAAACTTCAGGGATGGTTGGAAAAGAGAGGTCTTGAGACCTCAGGGATCTGGTAAACCTGATGTCCGCAACCCTCACCCAGTCAAGTTTTTATTATCAGTCTTTACAAGGGACTCAGACCTATCATTTTACCCTTGTGTTGGACCAATCTGGAAACCTTTCCGTCAGCGAAATAACAACCCCTTCTGGATTGACTCTCTGTGATACTTCCTCGTCGGTACCGACTGGGGTTTTTGAAGATATCCAGACGGCCGTTGGACAGGTGGAGGATCTTGTGGCTCAGACATCTGCAGTCAATGGTCAATTGACCTATACAAATGAGACCTCGCAGAGCGTCACGTTCTCGACGAATTTCAGTAATACGAACTATCGCGTTATAACCAGCGTGTCTGATTTTGTTCAGACTCGTATTACAAAGACGGTTTCCGGATTCACCGTCGAGACCTCAACTCCGTATACCGGGACCATCGGTTACGATGTTTTTGTGTGAGGATAGACGATGGCACAGGATCCAATTCAGGTAGACGCAATCCAGATTGCTCCTTTAACGAGTGGGTATCGGATTATCGACTATGACTCCACTTCCGGTTCCATCCGAATTCAGGACCCTTCTTTATCAAGTGCCACTAAATTAGTGGCACTTGCGGGGTTAAGGTCGGTAGATAACGTTATAATCGTAGGTAAAGATGGACCGGGTGTTACCTATAACACTATACAAGAAGCTTATGATGCCGTTCCTTCAAGCTCGTCTTTGACGGACCCATGGACGATTCTGGTTTTTCCTGGTGTTTACCAGGAAAATGTTGTTATCGAAAAGAATGCCGTTTCCCTTATTGGTCTCGGGGGAGTTATCGTAACTCCGTCGTCGGCAGATGCCACAATCCTGTTTCAGGAAGCTGTGGGGTCCACTCCCGAATATGCTCGAATTCAGAATATCCGTATTGAGAATTCGAATGATGGAGAAGAGTGCGTCAAGATTCTGGGGAGTTCAGGAACGACTTTAGGGGAATCCGGTATTTTCCTGGATAATTGTGAAATGGTTGCTTCTGGTATAGGGACCTACCAACTTTATGCAGAAGTTTCCAATGATATTTACCTTACCGGAGGTACCTTCTCGGGGAGCAGTTCGACCTCTCTCGTACATGTCCAGCAGTGTCATAAGTTCTTCTGGTCAGGTGTTGAGGGAGCGAATCTCGGTCAGATCGATTACAACTCGGCCGGCGTTATTCCCTCTCAGTTTGGCTCCACTTATACCCTGAGGGGTTTAAGCACGGGTAGTCTTCAATCAAATCTCTCAGGAGGAGGCTCCTTGGAGATCAGTAATTGTTCCACGGGAGCAATTACTTTTCTTGGGGATCAGTCTGCTTCGATACGAGGCAGTGTTGTAGGTGCCCTTGGGATTAATAACACTTTTGAGGTAACCCTTATTGGTTCCTCAAGAGGTTCCGCTTCTGGAACGGGTGTTCTTATCGAAGAGATCGTTCGAGGCAGCGTTTCTTTTGCCGCAAGCACTCTGGAATCTGTAACACTCCCAGTAGCCACGGTTGATTCCGATTACGGTGTCTCTCTGGATTACGAGATGGCTTCTTTGGCAAATGTGAAGTCGAAGACGTCTACCGGGTTTATTGTTGAATTTTCCGGGGCCCAGACAGGAACCGTTTACTGGACCGTTCTCCGAAGAGTCTAAAGAGGAAACTCATGAAAGATCTTGATTTCTCAAATTACAGTGTGGTCGGATCCAGCATGGATAAGATGATCTCTGACGAGACCGATTACGAAAAATTGGCCTCCGAGGAGGATCTTCCGTGGAAGTCTGGGACACGTGTTGCTTTCATTAATAGCGTGGAAGCTCTTTTCACCTATGAGGATTGCCCGAATCCGGATGCTCAGGGGACAGTGATTACTGTTCGGACTGCTTCCGGGGACCGCACGGCTAACGATGGTCAGGTGTTTGTTCTTTGGGATGATGGGAAATTCAGAGGTGTTTTTCAGCAGCATCTGAAGCCTCTCTTTGGCCAGAAGCAAGCGAACACTGTGCGGATGAGAGTGAAAACCTCGATGGACCTGGATGGTTTCCTTCGGTGCGGTTCCGATTTAGTTCATAAAGCTACGAAGGACCTTTGGGCTCTTAAGCAAGAGGGCGATGAGTTTGTTATAGAAAGACTCTTTCAGGATACTGGAGAGCCTCTGAAGGTCTAAGCAATCGGGTTCGTCTAATGAGTAAAGAAAGATTAGCAATGAGGCTGGCCTCTCGTTTTCTTCATAAGAAAATGAAAAAAACGGCTGGAGAGGTTCGGTTCATCAAAGATAATTCGGGGGACTCTTCCGCATGGGCCTTTTCTCAAGTAGGCCCCTCGGAAAGGGAGCTTCTCAAGAGTTTTACTTATGATGAAGATCAGCTGAAGCCTCTCGCGGAATGCCTTTTGAGCACGACGGCTGCTATGGCCCATGCTATGCGGGCATATGAGAAATTTAATAATGTCCGTTCGAGCGAGGTGAGTCCTGATGGTAAATTGGGTGGGCGTGGTTACATCCAGAATATTAAGGACATAAGGAAGCAGTTCACGAATATCGTGGAAGCTCTCTCTTCGATTAGTGATACAATATATGATGAAATCAGAGCCCCTCATTGGGCGCAATTGTCTCGCGATTCCGAAGAGGAGAGAGAAGAAGGCAAACCTGCGCCTGTTGAGGGGATGATCACCAAGACGGAGGAAATTCGGGAAGATCCCGAAAAATGGGTTGCCGAAGATCTCGTGAAAATGGAAGAGGAAGAGAAAGAAAGGCGTCGGCCTAAGAAGAGAATTAAGAAAAAGACTCGGGCCCAGATGGAAGAGGAAAAGAAGAAGAAAGAAGAGCAGGAGCGGAAAGAGAAAGAGGCGGAAGAGAAGAAAAAAGAGAAAGAGCGGAAGAAAAGACTAGAGGAAGAAAAGAAAAAGAAAGAAGAGGCCCGGAAGAAAAAAGAGAAAGAAGAAGAAGAGGCCCGGAAGAAAAAAGAAGAAGCTGCTAGGAAGAGAAAGAAGAAGAAAAAGAAGACTTCCCCTTCCAGACAGCGAGATAAAGAATTAAAACGGATGAACAGGACTCCTCATAGGAGAAAATAACACTGAGA
>WJJK01000178.1 GCA_014729705.1 Candidatus Altarchaeales archaeon
AGAGGCTGAAGAATTATTCACAAAATCAGATATACATACGTCTACCGCAGAGACGTGTAGGTGTTCTCGTGACCTGGCTAAGGTTGTAAACTTCGGTATTATTTACGGAATGTATCCTAAGTCTCTGGGCTTTACTTTGACGAAGGCTAATTGGGATGCGTGTTTGGAAGAGCACGGAGAATGGGATGCTCTTAGAGATACTGTTGACGAGGATATGGCAAGAGATATTTATGAAGGGTTCTTCCGAAAATACGCAGGGGTGAAGACGTACCAGAAGGCCGTCAGCGAGCGAGCTAAGCTACAAGGATACATTGAAACTAGACACGGACAGAGAAGGCATCTACCGGACGTATGGTCCTCAGAATGGTTTCTTGTTTCTGCTGCCATGAGACAGGCAGTCAACACGACGATTCAAGGCCACGTTGGCGAGCTGATGCTGCTGTTGATGAATAGGGTTGAGAGAGACCCGATCTTGAGATCCCTCGGTTTCAGACAGTTTATGCAGGTTCACGATGAGGTTCTAGGAGAGGCACCGAAGCGGAACTCTGAAGAGTGCAAGAGAAGGCTTACATACATATTCCAGAATCCGCAAGAACCTACGGAGTCGTTCCCATACTCAGGATACAGGGTACCCTTGATTTTCGAGGCGAAGGCCGGAAGTACATGGGGGAGAGTACATTGATAAACTTTGATCGACATCGTTACGTAACCTCTTCTGAGTATAGGGAGAGCTGGGGCAGAGAGTACCTCAAGAAGAAGGCATTCGATGACCCGCAGAAACTGGTAGTCGGATCTAATGGTTGCGTACCAGATGATACGTGGGTAATGAGCGATAAGGAATATCTGAACATTATAGATAGGGGTGATTGGGAAAGGTACTACAGACCAGGGGTTATTGACCTCATTTTGGCAGAGCATGTCTTTGAGCATCTTACGAAGGACCAGGCCCACTTGGCTGCCAGGAACTGTTACTTGTTCTTGAAATCAAAAGGGTCAGCTATCATATCCGTTCCAGATGGCAACCACCCGGATGAACGCTATATCGATGCGGTAAAGCCAGGTGGTACAGGGCATTCGGCTTATGACCACAAGATGCTATGGACGTTACAGAAGTTGAGGGCCGTGTTTGAGTACAATGGGTTTCGCGTAAATCCTATTGAGTATTGGGATCACCACTCAAACGAAGGACCAATGTTGCACTACGCGGACAATTTTCCGTATAGGAAGTTTCTGACGAGGTCTCTTACTGGTGACGAGAGGGCTCGCAGATATTCGGACGTCAATATGACGTCCCTAATAATCCACGCCTGCAAGGAGTAAGTCGTGAAAAAGTCGGCAAAGAAGTCTGCGAGCAAGAAGACAGCACCAGAGGAGTACATGTCACCAGAGGCTCTGATGACGGCGGTAAACCACGAGTTCGGGGAGAATACTCTTGTCCGAGCATCCGAGGCTGTAGGGCTGATCAAGAAGAGGTTCAGCACAGGCTCTTTTGCTCTTGATCTTGTTCTTCACGGGGGAAGCCCGGAAGGAGGAATTGAGATCATCGAAGGAGAACGAACGTCAGGAAAATCTTGGGGACTTATGTCCCGAGCAAGATGCTTTCTCGATAAGCATGCAGAGGGGGTATTTATCCTCGTTAACGCAGAAGGGACGAACGATCCTGACTTTCTTTCCATGCTCCGTGTGCCTCTTGATAGGACGTACATTCTTAGTCCTGATTCAGGGGAGCAGGCTTGGGACGCGGCTGTATTCGTGGCGAAGCGTGCGAAGAAAGTGTATCTAGGTATCGACTCTCTGGATGCCATGGTTCCCATGTCAGAGTTATCGGCAGATATGGACCAGTCCTCTGTGGCACTCGCCGCTAGGATGAATAATAAGGGATTCAGAAAGCTGGTAAATGCCATGCGATCCGACCTATTGTCATCGGATCAGAGGGTGACGGCGTGTTTCATCACCCAGCTTCGGACCAATATCGGTATCATGTTCGGGGATCCGAATACGAGTGTCGGAGGAAAAGGCAAGGAGTTTGCGGCGTCACAAATAATACGCATGAAGAGAAAGGCGTATGTTCGCACAGAAGGAGCCAAACTCATTGATAGAATTACTTTTGGAATTGTCGTCTCCGCGCATATCCATAAGTCGAAGGGATGCGGTGAGGGCGAGCAGGTCGAGTACACGCTATATAAGGAAAACTACAAAGGCTTCAAGAGGGGCGAGATAGACAACGTCACTGAACTCGTTCCCTTTCTTCTTCGGTATGAGATAGTCAAGAAGAAAGGCTCGTGGTATACGCTACCGAACGAGGACAGAGTGCAGGGCGATGAGGGTTTGGCAGACTATCTTCGCGAGTACAAGGAGATGCTGGACTATTGCCAGGAGGAGGTCAAGGCTGTGTATGCGCAGCGATATGCACTCCCAGCAGAAGAGACGAAGGAAGAGCCCCAGAAGCGCCGTAGGAGCCGCAGGAGAAAAGCAAGATGAGCCGCGACCTGCGTAACCCATTTTACCGACGACTTCGCAGCAAACGACAGGAGCGAGCTACCGCTAGAGACACAGGAGGCCGTGTGCAGCCAGGATCCGGGTCTGTTCCGGTGAAAGGGTTACGTGAGGACACAAAATCAAGGCATACGCTGGTTCAGTGTAAGCTCACTGAACGTAAGTCTTTTTCCATAAAGGAGGATGAGTACCGCCTTACAACAGAGAGAGCCTTAGAAATGGGAAAGATGCCCTGCTGGAGAGTACAATTCAAGAAGGCAGATGTTGCAGTTATACGTTGGGATGACTACGTTCAACTTTTAGAGGACGCGGGAATGATATGAGAAGATTTGTCGATGTAAGGAATGGTATAGAGTTTGAGAGCCCGTGGTTCTATGAACAGGGTACAAAATTTGGGTTTCTCATGACAACTGACGAAGGGAAGAAGTTTGTTGTATGCCATAGGAGGAGACTCCATAAATTTAGTAAGGAGTACGGGTTCTATTCTCCGGCTTACTTTATAGCAAATAAGGCTAGGTTATTGTTTGAGGTAAATACCAAGAAAGGTTACGTTCACTATATATTCGACCCAGCTAAAGGCACACGGATGATACTTACTTATCCGCATGTGTTCCTGAGCATTAACCGTATGGAGATAGAATCTCCTGCAACCCATATCAAAAGGATACGAAATGCCAATCGATCAGACTGAGTTATTCAAGAAAATGCTGGAAAAGGATGAAGACAAGGAGTTTTATATCACTATAGTTGCAACTTCGGGCATAAGAAACATCGTATGGGCTGGAGTTCTCGCCCGTATTTGCATGCTGTTTGACGCCTTGGGAATAAGCGAGTTGTTTCACGCCGAACTTCACGAGAAGAAATGATTATCATAGGCGCAGATGAAAACGGTTGGGGACCTATTGCTGGCCCTCTAGTTGTCACCGCAGCAGTCGGTGACGTAAACGCTATTACATGTAGAGACTCAAAGAAATACCCGAGGAGTCGGATCCATGACGTTGCCAAGAAGACCAAAGAGGACTGTATTACCTCCGTCTCCCTTACCGCGTCAGCGACCAGGTTGGGTTCCTGCCAACGACGATACGAGGATATACGGCGCGGACTATTCTTTAGAGCCATCTACGAGTGCCGCCGCCGTATTGCACCTCGGTACCCGGACACTGTTATCGATGGGAACGATTCATTTGGAATAAGATATGCACAGGGTCTTCCCCATGCGGATAACAGGATCTCGATAGTAGGAGCGGCTAGTTGCATAGGTAAGTCTACGCAATTAAAATGGATGTTACGTGCTCACCGATTATTTCCTGAGTACGGATTCGATCAGCATGCCGGGTACGCTACAAAGCTGCATTGCGCCAGCCTAGTCACGCACGGAATGATCCCCGGAATACACCGGGTATCTCGCTGCATGAATTGGGCAAGGCGTAGAGGTATAAACCTACGTTTCAACGGAGATCCTTCCTATGACTACTCAGCAGACCTTTGAGACTTATGTGGAGGATTTTTTATCCGAGTTATCGGATATTCTGACCAAACAGAGGAACAAGAATCACGGCCCTCCTACTCTCAACCACCAATGCGCAGCGTCTCTATGGAACGTGTACCTCAGCACCAGGAGGAAAGCGGATCAGAACTTCCAATTAACCGAAGCAGACTACAATGCGATGATGATGCTAGCTAAGGTTGCACGAGTCGCTTGTAATCCAACGCACAAGGATTCTTGGCAAGATTCCGCAGGATACGCTTGCATAGGTTCCTTTTTTATGGAGATGAACGATGAGTCTTGCTAACGCGATTAAAGGTGCCGAGTCTATCGGAGAGATCACACGAGGATATAATTCGTGGCTTGTAAAAACGGAAAAGGATAATCATTCACACGATGACGGTAGGCTTCATCCTAGTAGTTTGGGAGGATGCCCTACTTCGGCTGCTTATTCAATGATCGGATTTGCGCAACTATTCAAGCCGCGTATTGACGCTAAGGCTTATAGAATCTTTTCTGTAGGAACCGCGATCCATCAGATGCTACAAGCACAGTTTTTTCTTTCGGGTATAATTTGCCCAGATCCAGAGGACACTACTGTACCTCATGTTGAGATTCCGATCAGTATATCATCGCTTGACCTTGTTGGTCATTGCGATGGTATCATTACGGAAAAATTCACTAAGTGGTGCAAGCGTGCTGTTTTGGAGATAAAGTCTATAAACAGTAACGCCTTCAAGTCACTCAAGGCACCCAAACCGGAACACGTAATCCAAGGTACCGCTTACTATATGGGACTGGTAGAAGCCGGTTTGATCGACTCGGAAGACAATGAACTGGTGTTTATCTACTATGCGAAGGATACCAGTGAAATTAAGGAATTCCATATTCGTGTAACCCAGAAGAACAAGGATGACGCCATAAAGAGAGGAAAAGCTATTCATGAACTTATAGGTAAGTATCATGAAGCTGATGAAATACCCGCTCCCTTCTATGACAACCCGAATAAGCCTCCTTGCCGGTATTGCCAGTGGGCATCCCTGTGCTTCGACACACTCAGACGTAAGGATTTCATAGAAAGGGTCAAGAATGCCAAAACCGAGATCAAGGGCCAGAAACCAGCGAAGACACCGCCGAAACGACCCAGGAGAAGAAGACCTCGGATTTCTACTCTCAGGAAGTGAGGAGTCCGAGAGGGCTGTGGTAGCTGGATTTGCTCGCGCTCGTCAGATATGTGAGCACGAACAACCAGACGAGCCGGGTGGTACTCCGCTGGATGACGTCACGCAGATGACGTCATCGCAGGTTGGTCGATGGTATCAGTATTTCAAGGGGATGCTTGCCTATGCTATTGTGGAGGCGGGTGAGGCAGACCTGTTGTACGCAACGGCGAAAAGCAACCATGAGCTTGCCAAGAAGATTTCTATGGCAAGGCAGTCTGATATATCAGACAAGACGCCTGCGTGGAAAGTGGAGGCTATTATTGCCGATGACCAGAAGTATATGAAGGCCCGCGTGGAACTCCAGAAGAAACAGGCTTACAAAGAGGCTATGCACGTACAGGTAAAGTCTCTTGAGCACAAGGCTGAGTTATTCAGCCGGGAGATAACCAGACGAGAGCAGGAGGCAGAACAATCGTGATCGAAGAGCATAATGGTTGGATAGTTTCGGATACTAAGTGCCGCATTTGCGGCCATGAAATGGTTTCAGTGTACCCTTCGAGCACACCGGAACCAGAAAATCTCCAGTGCCCCAAGTGCGGAAACATGACTGCGGAACCAATAGAAGAAGAAGAGGAGGAGGATACGTATGAGTGACGTAAGCAAGGCGATCCACCCAGTCAACCCGAAGGTGATAGTCGGGAGCAGAACCCTCACTTTCAGATCCAGAAAGACGGGGGAGTTAACCACCGTCATATGGGATACTGACGAAAGCATGCTGGAGATACACTCTAGTAACAAACTCACACTCTTTCCAGGAGCGTCGAACTATGTGATAGTCAAGACGTGAGACGAGCCGGACGCATGACCCTGGTGAACGCCAGAAGGGAAGAAGACTATGCTTGGAACCATAGACAGCTTGATCGTACGTGCCTGCAAGGATCAAAGCGACACAGTGAAGCGTCTGCGGCGGATATGGGAAATCCGTTGCAACCTACCCACCCCAGCTGATGCAGGGGCCTACGATCGCTGGATCTTTCAACGGCTGGTGCTGATTCTGACATGGCGCATCCCGGGCCGCCCGACTGTCGAGTGGCTGCAACGCATCATCGAACACGCCGACCCGTCTGACCTGTGGAGGCGCCCCACGCACGAAGCCCCGCCGTATTGGGAACGGCTGGTGAAAGCTGCCGCTGGCGAGGTCATGCGAAGCACCGTCGAGGAATTGCCAGAATACAGGTACGCCGCCCGCTGGCGCGATAAGCCCAACCCAGAGGTCAGTGGACAGCGTAGCTGGTCCGGTTGAGCGGATTGTTAGGCGGTGGATCACCAGAAACAACCGAAAGGAAGACAATGTTTATAGCAATTGTAACCGGCGCCATGGAAGACGACTCTGCGCTGACAATAAACAACGAGGACGACGACTATCCTGCGATGTTCGACAACATCGCTGATATGCAGGACTTGAAAGACGGTCACTCGCTGATGGCTTGTGACTGGTGGGCCTTCGATTGCGATACCGGAGAGACTCGGCTTCTGGACGCCTAACGCACAAGATCAGAGGCGCCGAAGGCGTCCGCTGCATCGCCTTGTTGGGCGGTGTTTAGAAAGGAAGACGATGATTGCCAGCATTATTTTCATCTGCTTATTCGGGGGCCTGTTTTTGGTGTTGCTGTGGTCTATATGCAATCACCAAAGCCCAACGGAATGGTATGACGAAAGCGAAGACTAATCCGCCCAACGCCAAAGGTCAGTGGCGCCACGAAGTGGCGTCCGCTGGAACGCCTTGTTGGGCGGCAGTTCCGGCGATTCACAAACCAAACAGCCCATGGAGATAAGCATGTGCGATAACTGTACAGAGATGCCGCGGTATAGGTGCCACAAAGAAGTTTGGGCACTCAAGATTGCGAAAATCGAACGCCACAACGAGAATGATCCGAACGCCGATACAGACGGCAGTGCGGTGATAACGCCAGCCGAGGAAGGTTTTGGTCCGTTCCGTGTTGATCACGAGTACATGCGAAAACACAGGCCGGAGGTCGGCGGGTATTTTGTCCTTTACAAGGGCGGCTATAAATCGTTTTCGCCCGCTGCGCCGTTTGAGGAAGGGTACACGCGCATTTGATATGACCTAATGGGCGGTGGACACATGGACACGGAGCTGCCCAACGCACAAGCTGAGCGGCCAGAAGGGTTTGCTCAAGCGCCTTGTTAAACATCAAAGGAGAGACAAATGGCTAAGTGTTGCTCATGCAATGAAGATGAGTTCGACGCAGGTTACGCATTCCAGTACTGCGACAGATGCGGGTACGCTGTTTGCATCAACTGTGCGGAGCCACCAGAGAAGAAAGAGGGTATCTGCCTTTGCCCAGACTGCGATATGGAAGTCTATGACCGTCCGCAGGAAGATATCTAACCGGAGAGATCACATGCGAGCGATAGCGAGTCACTGTG
>WJJK01000179.1 GCA_014729705.1 Candidatus Altarchaeales archaeon
CTCCCACGCCCAGACGATGGAAAATGGATACCAGTTCTCCAAGGTTTATTCGGGGCATGTGGACGAAGAGGGGAAACCGACTCCCGAATATTTTCAGTGGGCTCGGAAAGGATGGGCTAATAAACGAGGTCAACGGTACCCAATGGGAAAAGGTCAGAAACCTTTATTCTCTTGGTGGGACGGTGAACCCCTTGGGTATATAGAGGCCAGGAAAAAGATCTACATACCTCTCTATGCCCATGCGGTGGCAAATACAGAAGCCTTCGCGAGGTTGAGAGAGGAGTATGTCAAAAAAGGGTCACTGGTCCTGTGGGACTTCGATGGTTACGATCACCGAAAAATGAAAATGACCATGAAAGAGGTTTCCAATAACCCCCATCGCCCTATGGGGCATGCTTTTGTGCTTGCTCATTTGCTCGAGAAACTGCACCCGGAGTTGGTAAAGGTACCGAAACCGGAGGAGCCTAAGCTGACTTTCCATGAGCTTCTGGAGATATTTTAATGAATGAGGTCACGGTCCTTTTGGAGAAGGTAAGCCTTCTTGATAAAGCTCTTGCGGAGGATCTCGAGAGAGCCCTTGATAGGAGGGGCATCCTCCATAGTGAATGGGACCCTGAGGGAATCTCTCTGAAAGGAGAATCCTCTGCGAAGGGGCTTTTGAGAGCCCTTCTCGATGCTCCTGAAACTCATTTGGACCCCAGTATCGTTGAGGACATTCGAGGACTTCTCTCTCATGATGTTATTTTCCCGAGCAATATTCAACTCCTCCTGGACCGGTGTGCTTTTTCCTCTCTTGCTTCCGGTTTCGGGATGACAACTTTGTTGGTCGTGAAGGAAATGATTGAGAAAGGGGGGTGAGCTACGAGGGATTAAAACCTACCACGACGGTGAATCACCTTCAGCCAGGTGAACTCCGAAATACGTGGAAATCCCCTCAGACTACGGAATCTCTGAGCCCGGATGGTTGTAAAGGTGAAGTCCCCCTCACGAGGCCCCGAAGAATCAACCTCTACAGGAATTGTCTAGGGGAGACCGTACAAAATCAAAAAGGATTCCTGTGTTCGGGACCGATCACTTTGACTGCAACGGGACGACATGAGGATAAACCGCCAGTAATCGACTTCAATATGTGGCGCACGGAGGAATGGTGATATGAAACAGGCCGTGAATCTCAATGGAGTCCCTTTGTACAGGGTTATCTGGGGACAGGGTGTCTCTCATATGGTTGCTGGACAGGAAGAAGTAGATCGTTTGGTTGCTCTGCACCCGGATGCTCGTGTCGAACCTGTCGAGGACTGGAAAAACGAAGATTCTGAGGAGCCGGTAGCTTAATTGGAAAAGCCCCGGGTTGTAAAAATCCTTTTGTGTTCGAGCCCAGGGTTCCCGACGAAGAGAAGGTGGGATGGGAAATATTCTCCGAGGAGAACTTCAAAGAGTGGATCAATTGTGGCTTGAAAGAGGGTAGAAAGAACGGGAGTCGGGGCTGGTAGCTTAAAGTAAAGCCCTGAATGGTATTCAGGAAGATGAGTGGTTCAAGACCCTCCCAGCCCATCTTGGAGTTGTATTCCGAACCTCGACAAGGTGGTGGACCCTCTTTTTGTTTGTTCAGACATCGAATGGGGTACAATAAAAATCTCGACAGATGTTCGAGGAATACAGGTCCCCCACTATAAAACGCTGGAGGAGGCCCTGAATGCTCGGGAAGCCTAAGGACGTAGAGGGTCAGTGCAACGCCTGGTTGTCGATTGCCGATGACTATGGAGACAATTCGGCTACCGTCCGGTGTCAGTTGGATGAAGGTCACGAGGGTCTCCACGAGGAAAAATATAAATGTTCCGAAGGTGGGTCTGTCAGGATTATCTGGGAGAAGGACCATTCGGTTGTCTGTGAAATCCATGGTCGCCAGATAAGATACAAGGTACCGCCAGAGAATCCCGAAGAGGAGATAGAACCTGAATGTGATTGCTGCCAGCTCGATTGGATGAATCAGATGGAGGAGGAGAGCGATCTGGTTCTGAAGGTCTTCGTCGACTCCCCGGAGATTCGTGAGATCATGAAAGGCTCCGAGGCCTTCAAAATCTCATACAAACGCCTCGTGTCCGGGGTTCGGCTGGCGGGGGGAGGAAAAGTAGAGCCTCC
>WJJK01000180.1 GCA_014729705.1 Candidatus Altarchaeales archaeon
CACCCGCTTGAAGGAATCGGTCATAACACCTGGAACAAACTTTTCCCTCGTCTTCTTTTGCTACGGCCCGGAACTTATTTTTCACGAGCCAATTCCCCCAGTGACTGTACCCGACAAATTGACCGCAGAGGGTTTTCTTGTCCCCTATCCGAATCCCATGGAGAAGACCCGAAGAGGTCGGCATGACGAGGGGGACTCCCTCTTCGTTTTTTGAATAAATCTTTGACCAATCCATATCATCCCCTCCTAATCATGGAGATAAGCGCATCCATTTCATTTACCGTTACTGATACCCTATCTTCTCCATGTGCTTTGGCCGACAAGATTCCCATCCCTTCAAGCCGGCTAATGGTCTGGTTTGATTCAGACCACGGGAACACATAATCGGATTTTTGGAGGCGGTCGTGGCAAGCCGGGCAGAGGTTTTCCATATCGGAAGCGGTTAAAGGGCGGAAAGTCGTTTTTTTGATACCCTGCCTGTAAAACCCATATCTTTTATCGTAGGTAGAGAAAGGTTTCCTACACAGGGTATGTCTGCTCCCTACAGCGACAACGTGAACCCTCCCTGAAGAGGTCTGCATCACAAGAGCCGTCTCGGTATCTTTTACAACTCGATATTCGCCTTTCCAGTCCATTCGCTCCTCCTTCTATCTACCCATACCCCAAAAGGACTTTCAATTGGAGTAGTACAGGGAACGAAGGAGGTCATGAATGGGATGGGCTACGCCATATATCGAAAAACTCAAACAAGGGGAGACGGTTTCTTTCCGTCCCCGTGGTAACTCAATGGTCCCGAGAATCCACTCAGGACAACTCTGCACCGTGGAACCGATCTCGGACTATGGAACCCTCTCCAAAGGAGACGTTGTCCTGTGTAAGGTGAATGGCCACCAGTACCTGCACCTGATCAAAGCCGTCCGAGGAAAACGTTTTCAGATCGAAAACAACAAGGGAAAGATCAACGGGTGGGCCGGGTCAGAGCAAATCTATGGCCTCCTTGCAAAGGTTGAGTGATGGATGAAGAAAGGCTCCGGAAACTGAAGGAATTAGACGGTGAGGACAAAGAAGTCCTGGAATCCTTGCAGAGGATCGAAACTCGAAGGAAAACTAGTCCCAGGTTTTGGCATTTTGATCTGGCATATGGATCCGATAAAACCCTTGTCTCCGTTGTAAGACAAGATGGAACTCTCTCCTATTTCCAAATCCCACTCTGGAAATACAGAGATCTGATAAAGGAGTCTCTTGCCCCCCTTTACCCCGAAAAGGAAGCTGAAAAGAAAAAGGTTGGCCGGAAGGGATGGATTCGAAATAATCAGAACTGGGCTCGGGAAAAAGAGAACAGGAACCTTTTTCGGAACAATATGAGGCACCGTGACCCGACAAGATGAGGAAAGGCTCAAAAAACTCGAGGAGCTGAATAGAAATGACTCCCTCGTCCATGAGGAATTAGACCGATGTAAAAGGAGGAGGGATGAGCCTCGGTTCATCATCCATAAACCGAGAAAGCTTCGTTTCCCTCTTCTCGACTTTGACTATTCCGAGCTGGAGATCAGATTATTTCAAAGGTCTCTGAACGAGATCTCTGAATGGGAAAGGAGAGGGCCCTCTTCTGGTAGAGTATGGAAACAGAATACCGTTAACTGGCTTCGTGGGCGGGAACGAAAGAAGTGGACCAAGAGAGGCTAGAAAAACTGAAGGAACTCCCCCCTTCGGTTCCAGTTTCCGGTAGAGAATGGAAAGCAAATACCCTATCATGGCTGAGAGGTAGAGAGAGGTTCAAAAGAATCCGTAATCGGAACAGGAAAGGGAGAATCTGGTGAGAAAACAAAACCACCCCTGTGCGGAGATAGTCCGGGGAAGCAGCCCCGGGCCCAAACTGCACAGAGGTGAACATGAAAAAAAGAGCCTATCGTCGGTGGCGGTACCAGCTTAAAAAAAGGTACTGGCTCAAGAAAATCCTCATGGAAGACTCGGAAATGAAGGGCTTCTGGCCAGATCGGTACGACTACGAAAACAACAAAGAGTACCGAGACGGAGTACATTTCCGGGCTTGTTTCTGGGCCAATACGGCAACCTCCTGCTCCTGTTACGCTTGTGGAAATCCCCGGGTTCATTTCGGGGAGATCACTGCGCAGGAGAAAAGAGCCAACATCAGCTACAGGCAGCAACTGGACGAAGTCGCCCTGGGAGAACCCAGATATCCTGGACGACTTCTATAGGTTTTCGGTCCAGTGGGCGAAGGGGCTGAAGACCTTCGCCCCGGTCCTCTGAAAGTGTCTCTGACCAGCTTCCTGGACGGCCCGGAGACCCCCCTCAATGCGCCTGTAGCGTCTGGCTAGATCCCACCAGTTATCCTCGATATGGAGGAGATTGTTAAAGAGCCCGGGGACGGCTTCTTCGAATACCTGTTTTGCAAATTCCGGGTGAGGGAGTTTTCCGGCCTGGTCCAGAGCGCTCAGGAGTACTACCTCGAAAAGGTGCCGGTACACGGCCCGGAACTCATTCGGGAGAGGAAAATCATACAGGACGTCAAGGAGGGGATTGATAATATCCGGATCCAGGTATTTTTCGGGAAGTTCCACCGAAAGGATATCGAGGATTGCTATGTAGTCCTCGATATTTCGAGCCTCCATGAGGTTCTCGTAGGCTTCATCGATCAAAGAAAAATCTCCGCATAGATTCCGAAGGCCCCAAACCCGAGGCCCACCACATATACCCAAGTACGATAAGATTTTCCAGGCAAAACCATCGCCAATTTCATTGCCCTGTCTGTATTTCCCGCCCGAAGCAAATTATGGAATTGTGGGGCCGCCTTTTTCCAGCTAATGGAAGGGATCCTTTTCAGGGCATTCGTAATCCTTTCCACAGCCCCCTCCAACCTCTCCTCTCCCTGTTTGTAAGAGTGGATGGCCGAGCAAATCTCACTCAGGGCTTCCGAATTGTCTTTCCTGAAAACACCCATATCAGTAGTACCTGGAGAGAAGTTTGGCTTCTCGTAATTGGTCAGCCAACCTGTGATACGCCTGCGTATCCCCTCTCCTCCACAAAGACCGCAGGCATATTTCGCAGACCCTTACCGTCGGAAACTCTATTTCGGTAGTCTCAACCTTCACCACGGTTCCACATTGGGTACGCCCCTCCATGGAAGTGTCCTGTATGTGGCTTGTTTTCCATTTCTCTGCCTGCAGGAAGGTCACGGGCCTCGTGGAAGAGGTTTCCCGGATGCGGGACAGGACAGAA
>WJJK01000181.1 GCA_014729705.1 Candidatus Altarchaeales archaeon
CTCCGTTTTTCAGGTGACGGGTGCAGGAGCCGTCAATGTCACGCCTACTTCAGGCCAGACTGCGACAATCACAGCCACAGGTGCCGGGACTGTTGACATTAACTCTGGGGATGCGATTACTCTGGATGCTGCGGCAGCTTCGAATTTTACGGTTGCAGGGGCCAGTTTAACCCTAAGCACCACCACCTCTGGCGAGATAGATATCACCTCTGCCGGATTGATGGACCTGAATGCTGGCGCCAATCTTGAAGTGGACGTCTCCGGATCTTTTTCGATTGATGGTACGGCAGCCTCGAATGTTACAACCACCGCGGCAAACTTAACTCTTTCTACAATCACTAGCGGTAACCTTATCCTGGATTCGGGTGGTGATGTAGATGTAGATGGTGCTTTGATAACTGTTGATGCCACTGGAGGGCTATCTCTGGATGCAGGAGATGTCTCAAATTTCAGCTCCTCTTCAGGGAACATCACAATTGACGCTGCGGCAGCTGAGTTGGTTTTTGATGACACTGGTAACAGCGCTCTCACACTTTCCCAGTCCAGTGATCGTACCTTGGATCAGACGGGTACCGGTGAGGTCCTCAACGGAGCCACCTCAGTTATTGGGGCTCTTAATCGGTTAGCCACCCATGTCGATGTCAGCGGTAATGTAGTCGTTGAAAAACCAATTGAGGACACAGTTGTTATTGCTGCCGGAGACTGTGTAGCGGCTTCGACAACAGCCGGGCGAGTTGCTTTAGCTAATGCAAATAATAATACGAATTCGGCTTTTGTAGGGATCGCTTTAACGGGTGGTACCGGTGATGTGGGTGGTACTGTTATTTGCAGATTTGTCGTGTCCGGTTTGGTGGATAATCAAACAGGATTGACTGCCGGAGATGCTCTGTATCTCCCGGATGGGACAGGGGCTCCGACTGACATAGCACCTAGTGGGACCGGTGATGCTGTTTATCGGATCGGTTATGCAGTTAGCGCAACTGAATTTATTCTTCAGGTAGGTGAACCTATACTCCTGTAAGAGTATAGTTACAAGAGCGGGAAAGCCCCGAGGCTTGCCTCGGGGATGAGAGTGAACCCTTATTGGAAATTTTCCCTGACCTTTTCTGCGGTTTCTTTCAATCCTTTTGGATTAACAGGACACCGATCCTTTCCGAGAATTACATAAAAGATCAGTTCAGTTCACACACTGCTGGGGATCTCCCGAGGCCCCTTTCTTTATACGCCCCGAGGTAGGTTACTCGGGTTTGTTCTATTCAGCGAGGTTTACCATGGCGAAAAAAAGTACTTCGAAAAAGAAAAAGTCGACAAAAAAAGAAAACCCTGACCAAGGTCTTCTCAAGTTTGAGATGGAGGAATTACATAAATATAAAATTATGGCCCTCTCGTCCAAAGTTGATGTGGAGAGAAACCGGATCAGAGCACCTATTTTGGCAAAAAAACAGCAGGAAGCTCTTGCCGAAACAGAAGATGCTCTTAAATCTGATTCTCTTTTCCAGGAGGCCTCACGGAAACAGGTAGAAGCCGTGAATGAATTGATAGAAGCTTCTTGGGAGGTTATTCCGGAAGGTTATGCGGTATCAAAGATAGATCCGGAAGAGGGGTTTTTTGAAGCTGTGTATGACCCCGAAAGGGCAAATGAGCTATTGGAAGACGAGTAGCATCATGGTTTTTGTTTTATTGTCTCCTCTTTTTTAGGAAGAGGGGGAGACAATGAGTTATCTTTTAACGCTACCTGAATCCTTAAACCTTAAATCCGCGGTCAGGGGTGACGTTCGGTTGGCCACCATTACCAACGTCAATCTTGCTGCAACGGTTACCTCTATTGATGGGGTTTCTCTGGCAGACAAAGATCGTGTTCTTGTAAAAGAACAATCAGTCCCCTCTGAGAATGGAATATACGAATGGTCCTCAGGAACGAGTCTTCTAACTCGTTCTCCGGAGGATGGTTTATACCTACAGTCCGGATTTATCGCGACCATTCAGGAAGGGACAACCCTCAAAAACACCTTGTGGATGCTAATAACCCCAAACCCTATCACGGTTGGGGTTACGAATCTGACTTTTGGTCAGTTAGCTCCTTCGGTTGCAAACCCTCCTCCGATGCATTTTTTGTCCAATGCGTCAAACGTTGATGGGAATACAACGGAGATCTCATTGGGTGCTGTTCCCTTCAGTCCTTCCGTATATGCTAGCCTGACAAGCATAGAGTTTATTGTTATTTTGTCTGCGAGTGATACAACCTTTACTGCAACGGTAAAACTCTACAATGTAACGGATCGAGAGTTCGTGACGGGCACCACCCTGAACACAACAAACACGGACCCCACGAAACTCACCTCGGGGCCTTTGACCGTTGGTACTGCTTCCGGGAATGTAAAAACTTCGGAGAGGCTCTATCAGGTGTGGGTTTCTATAAGTGGTGCTTCAATAAACGACCAGGCGTTCCTTGACAGTGCATATTTCTTTATCAGCTAGGTCTCTGATCCTTCAATAAATTCAGGTTAGGGAGAAGATCTGAGGGTCTCTCTTGCTCCCTTGTACACCTGTGGGTTTGAGATTATGAGTTACGTCCTTAATCAAGATGACCAAGTTAGACTGGCAGAGGCAATCAAAAAGCCTGCTCGTGTTGCCAGCGAAGTTAACGTAGACCTTTCAGGGATTACGACTATTATTGATGGAGTAACCCTCCAGAATGAGGATCGAGTTCTTTTAAAAGATCAGCTTTTGGGTGCGGAAAACGGTATCTATATTTGGGATTCCACCTCGAAAAAGCTTTCTCGAGCCAGTAATGCAGATATCCTGGTTTCCGCTGGGATGCTTGTTGCCGTTGAGGAAGGTACCTCGGCGAACTCCGTTTTTATTCTCACCACAAAAAGTCCGATCACGGTTGGGGTTACTTCTCTTAATTTCAGTCAGCTTGTTCAAGGAACCGGTCTCGGTGAAGACAACACGGGGACCAATTTAGGCTTTGGGGCTTCTGTATACAAACAAAAATCAGGAGTAACCCTTGAGTTTAAAAGTCTGACTGCGGGGTCGAATGTTACAATCACAGAGAATGATTTTGATGTTGAGATAACGGCAAACACAGCAGGTGAATCAAATACGGCTTCAAATGTGGGGGCCGGTAATGAAATCTTCAAACAAAAAACAGGAGTAGACCTAGAATTCAGGAGCCTGTCTGCGGGTCCGAACATCACCTTAACTCAGAATTCTGATGATGTTGAGATCGGGACGGACTTTGTTGCCGGTCTTGGTGGTTTCTGGGTAGAGACTTATGAGGTTTGGGTTGCCCCTAATGACCCGACCGCACAAGATGATCTAATCCTGAATACCCCTTTTGTTACGATTCAGGGGGCGATTGATGCGCTGGAAGTTCATCCCTCCCCAGGTGGTGGGGTGTGGGGTTCTCCAGCCGGAAGTTTCTCCCGACCTCAGGTGAAAGTAGCTACCGGGATTTATGATGAGGATCTCCTAATCCCGGAA
>WJJK01000182.1 GCA_014729705.1 Candidatus Altarchaeales archaeon
CCCCCTGTTTGGAACGTCTTTTTACGGGGAATAGAACCTGCTCCCCCTCCTTTAGGGTTTTTCGGGCTGAGTCGAAATTATCTTCTGTCAACAGTTTTTTACGAACAACTTCCGCCACTTTATCAGGCACACTAATATAGAGCATTCTCGGGATTACCTTATGCGGTTAATTAATTTGTTGGTTAGAATAAACCCCGCTGCCACCCCTGCCCAGTCTGCCACCCAATCCCCTAGGCTTGCCACCCTTGTTGGCACAAAATATTGGTGTACCTCATCTGTTGCGGCATAAAACCCGCCAAACCCTAAAATGTTTCTTGGGGATGCGCGTTTTATTGTGTGGAAGCCAAAGGAAAGCAGAACACCCAATCCAGCGTATTCCAGAAAATGCAGCAGGTAGTTTGCGTTTGTGGTTTTTATGGGTTGGTTTTCTGCGCTTTGGTGGGAGAAATAAAAAATCACCGCCATATATGTTACAACCATAAGCCAGGCGAAAACCTTCAAACAGATTTCGCTTTCTCCCTCATTTTTTTGCTGCTGTTTAGTTGACCTTTCCATCTTTTTTTTATCCTAATTATCTTAGCGTTAACACCGTGTTCAAGCAACCGCCCTCTTAATGTGTTTTCGTCGAATTCTTGATCCGGCCCTAACGCAATTATCTGGGGGTTTATCTGATGTATTACCTCAAGGAACCTATGCTCGCTTTCACCGCCTAAAACAACATCGTCCACGGGCTTCAAGGCGCCTACAACCTCAAGCCTTTGTTTTTCTCGGACCAAGGCCTTCTTGTTCCTTTTTTTCACGGTCTCATCCGAGGCCACGACCACAACCAGTCGGTCCCCTAACTGCTTTGCGTTATTCAAATAAAATATGTGTCCGGGGTGCAGTAAATCAAACACCCCGGTTGCAACCACGGTTTTCATCTTACTAACTCCTACTACTCTTTATTAGTCTGCTCGGCTATAATATCACTTAAGAGGATTATAAACCAGTATGAATGTATCAATAGAATTGAAAGACCTTGAAGCACACAAATACACTAAACCCCAAGGGCGGGTTCATATAAAAAACAACAGCACCCTATTGAATGTTCGAGGCGGCGGAGACAGTCTCTCAGCCGACTTCGTCTACACAAGCACCTACGACCCAAACATAGGTTTGATTCGCTTGGAGGGCGAACTTAATGTTGTTGATAAACCTGAAAACATTTCCACGGCTCTTGAGGAATGGAGCCGCACCAAAGAAAAAAACCTCCCCAAAGGTTTTGCGGAGAAAATACACAACCAGATCATATCCACATGCATACTTCAGGCAAGCATTCTGGCAAGGGATTTAAAGCTTCCCGCTCCAATGCCCGCCCCTAAGGTTTCGATTGGGAAAGAAGAAAAACCCGACACGGATTCATACATACGATAAGATGCAGTCAGTCAAACAATCAATTGAGGGGGAGGATTTTGTCGGGTTATTCGGGGTTGCCTGCGACCGATACGCGGTACTATCCTCGGCGTTCCGCGAAAACGAAGTCCTTTCTGTGCCAACACATAAAACAAGCATCTACGGTACGGGCCTTTTAGGGATGTTTTGCGTTGGAAACACGCGGGGGTTTCTTGTACCCTACTTCGTCTCGGACACGGAATTATCCGGGTTAATAGATTTCCTAGGTCCGTTGGGTGTTGAAGTCAACCGGGTAAGCGATAAGTTCACCGCCCTTGGCAACCTCATATGCTGCAATGATACTGCGGCGATAGTAAGCCCCCTATTAAATGATTTTGAAAAAATCGAGGAGACACTCAACGTTAACGTAGTTAGCATGGACTTAGCGGGGTTGAAGGAGGTGGGGGCATGTATTTACCCAACCAACAAGGGTTTCCTAGCCCACCCTGACCTGGAGAACCAGCTGCCGAAGTTGTCAGAGATCCTGGGGGTTTCAGGCAAAACCGGGACTGTGAACTTCGGGGTTCCCTACGTCTCAAGCGGTCTTTTGGCAAACACCAATAGTTTTCTGACCGGGCACAAAACATCAGGGATTGAGTTGGGCGTAATTGATCAGGCACTGGGCTTTCTCTGAAGTCTTTTCAACCTAGCAACACCCTGTATCTCATCTATTATCTTTTGAACCTGAGGCGGTACCAGATTCCTCCACTCCAAGCCCTCAACAATATTTTCTCTGATATTTGTGGCGCACCAGATGTGGCGGTCGAAGAAGGGAATCTCCTCTACTTCGACTTTTTTTTGGAGTAGGTTTCTCTCGCAAACAGCATTTGTGTAGAATACGTCGAACTCCACGTTATCCAAGATATTTCGCACCCAAAGTTTGTCGTCTCCCACATCCGGCAAATCCACTATACTGTATGCGGGTTTTATGTCCAGCGCCTCCTTGATCATGCGGTGCCGTTCATCCTTTGTGAAGGGGTTTTCGAAGACATGGCTTTTGTTGCAGGATCCAAGACCGATTATTAATTCATCCACCCTCTGTGCAACCCACTCCATCATCTTAAGATGTCCGTTGTGAAGCGGCTGAAACCGGCCTAACACAAACCCTCTCATGGTTTAATTAACGACGGTGCCCTCTATATATGGTGATGGAGCTTGGCACGGTAATTGGTTCCACAACCCTTCGGGGCTTTCGTTTCGTCATAAAAGACGGGCGAGAGGAACACGTTAAAAGAGACGAGTTTGTAGTAGTTCAGGAGTCAGTGACAGCCAACAAAATCCTCGGAGTTGTGAAAGATATTGTAGTGTCAAACGAGCTTTTGCCCGAGGAATTCAGCCGCGAATTGAGGATGAGCGACTTACTTCTTAAGGAAGGAGAGTATCCCGTTCCGATTGTGAAGACCCTGGGGATAAATGAGGCCGGCACCCTGGAGTTGCCCCGCCACGGCATACAACCGGGATCCCCCGTATGGCTTGCGGAGGATAAGGATTTGAAGGCTCTTCTTGAGCTTCCTCAGAGGCGGGCTGCGAAAATCGGCTCACTTGCAACCCGCAAATCCATTGAAGTAGGGGTGGATTTAAATGAATTGGTTTCACGTCATTGCGCCGTGTTGGCGATGACTGGCGCAGGTAAAAGCTACACAGTCGGCGTTCTGCTTGAGGAGTTGATGAAAAAAAACGGGTCAGTTGTTGTATTTGATTTGCATAATGAATTCACGAACATGGATTTTGAGGGCGCTGAAACGAAGATATACTCCACTGAAAGAAACCAGAAAACAGGGGATCTGCTTCGTATAGACGCCTCAAGCCTGTCCCTCTACGACTTCATGAGCCTTCTACCCGACATAACAACCACCCAGCAGGATCTTTTAGATGAGCTTT
Organism: Candidatus Altarchaeales archaeon; assembly: GCA_014729705.1. Taxonomy (GTDB): domain Archaea; phylum Altiarchaeota; class Altiarchaeia; order IMC4; family SCGC-AAA252-I15; genus WJJK01. The sequence goes on from WJJK01000182.1 coordinate 3,313, forward strand.
TGAACCTAACCAAACGATTCTACGACCAATACGACCTATCCACCCTGCTTAAAACACTGTCAATACTATATGACGTGAAAAAATCCGGCAAGAAAAAGGAAGACACAGTGTTCCCCGGAGACCATCTGAAGTCAATGACCCGGAAAGTCGGATTATCGACTATCGGGGCGCTTATGCGGCGCATCAAACGGATTCAGAGGATCGGCATATTCACTTTAGAGGGAACCGGGCTTGATGAATTGGTTTCACCCAACCAGTTAACCATAGTAAATCTCTCAGAATCCGATGAACACATATCCGAGATCGTTGTTGCCGCGGTTTCAAGAAAGATTTTTCATGCAAGAAAAAAACACTTGAAAGACAGGCAATCCGGGCTTAAGACGCCCACTTTTCTTGTTTTGGAGGAGGCGCATAACTTCGCTCCCGCCTCAGCTGACGGGATGCACAGTATATCCCGAAGCATCCTGCGCAAGATAGCGCGTGAAGGCCGTAAATTCGGGGTGGGCGTGTGTCTTGTTAGTCAGAGACCCAATAAACTGGATTCAGACATTTTAAGTCAATGTAACACACAATTTATTATGAAGATCGTGAACCCCGCAGACCAAGACCACATACGCCAAAGCGTGGAGTCGGTAACAGAAGACGTAGTGCGTGATCTGCCTGCATTAGCCCGCGGGGAAGCCGTGGTGGCAGGCTCTGCTATACGGTTCCCTGTGACCGTGAAAATACGCAAGAGGGAAACCCATGTGGGGGGTCAGGACATAGACATAATATCTGCCTGGAACGCGTTAACCAAAAAAAACGGGGGCGGCGGCAGATGACGTGCATAAGGGATTTACGCACCGAAATAGATGAGGTGGACCGGCGGATGCTGGCTCTTTTGGAAAAAAGATTTTCTTTAACCAAAAAAATAGGGGAAATAAAACGCAAACAACAGAAACCTATATATGATTCTGAGAGGGAGAAACAGGTTCTTGGGAGGCTTTCAACGAACACTGACTTGGATTCCTGTTTTGTGGAGAAAATCTTCAAGCAAATAATTGCTTTTTGCAGGGAAAATGAGTGAAGGAAAAGTAGCGGTACTTGGGCCTGCAGGCACCTTTTCTGAGGTATCAGCCAAAAAAATGTTTCCTCAATCTGATTTGGTCCACAAACCAAACGTAGCCGAAGTATTCAATTATGTTGAGGACGGCAGGGGGTTGGGTGTCGTCGCAGCTGAAAACAACCTTGAGGGTAGCGTGGGAG
>WJJK01000183.1 GCA_014729705.1 Candidatus Altarchaeales archaeon
GGAGAGAAGCAAACGCCTTGAACTCAGAGAGCAGTTGAAATCCAAGTTACAGGAGTACCAGGATAAAGTCGATGAATTAAACAGGGAGAAACACAGGGAGGCCGAGCTTCAAAGGGAGAGGGATGAGCTGAAAACCCGTCTCCTGGAATACGAGCAAAAAACGGATTCCCCTGATGCGAAGCAGGAAATCCAGACCCTAAGGCAAAAGCTTAAGGAGAAACAGGAGGAACTTGACCTGCTGCAAAACAAGGCAAGTGAATACGAGAAACAGTTAAGCGGGGAAAAGGATCTTAGAAAACAGCTGGAGATGAGGCAGACCCAGCTGAACCAGGTCAGACAGAGACTCGACGGCCTTCTATCGGAAAAAAACCAATTGGAAGCCCGACTGGAAAAACAGAAAAACGACATCAACTCCCAAAAACAATCCCTTGAAAAAATAACCCGTAAACTCCATCAAGAGAAAGAATCCCGGCAACACCAATCCGAAGCCTATGAACGGGAACATGAAACCCGTCTTCAGGCGGAAAGCCGATTAGCTGAAGCCGAGAAAAAGGCTAAAGAAACTGAAACCGCCCTTGAGGCATTGCAGTCTGAAAAATCCTCCCTTGAATTTGAATGCCGGAGGCTGGAGAACGAGTTGAAGGAGGAGCGGAAAAAACAAGACGTGAGGCAGCAAAGCCAAAAAGACTTAATCCAGCAGAAAAACATGCTTGAGGATCGGTTGACTGAGTTGAAGGATAAGGCGCAGGGTTTCGACAAACAATTGGAGAAAACCCGGGTGCTTGAAGAGGAACTTGAGAAAAGACGCAGGGAACTCAATGATGTGAGGGAAAAACTGAAAACCGCCTCCTCGCAGAAGACATCCCTCGAATATGAATACAAGAATTTGGGGGAGGAACTGCGAGAACAGAAATCCCGCATACAACAGTTAAAACAACAGCTAGAGGAGAAACAAAAGTATTCAAGCCAGAAAGACGAGAAATTGGAAAAAGAACATCAGATGCGAGTTGCTCTTGAGAAAAAAATAATGCAACAGAAAAACAGGATACAGGAGGCGCAACTAAAAGTAGACGCCCTTGAATCCGAGAAATCCGAGCTTGAATTCAAACAAAACCAACTTAAAAAAGAGTTGCAGGGGGCGGGGGAGGATGCTGGGATCCCCCAAGACAATCGATATGCCAGTGAACACGAGAAGCGCGTGGAGCTTGAAAGACGGCTTTCTGACGCACAAAAGAGGTTGGATGAACTATCCACCCAAAAAAAACAGGGCAACCAACCCTCCGAGAGGGAGAGGGAGCTTCAAACCCAATTAGATGATGCCCGAAAACAGTTAACCGAGCTTCGAAGCACATTGGATGAGGGGAAATTCTCAGACGTGCGAAGACAAGAGATACAGGAGGATGAGGAGCTTGACATACTCTTTAAGGAAGATCCCTGGAGTAGCCGGTTGAAAGATAAGAAAAGCAGGCTCCAAAACCTTTTAGACGAGATAGAGGAATTAAGAAGGAGGGTGGAAGGCGGGGAGACCTCTCCTGTGGACGGCGTAATCGAGGTCGCTACAAAGGAGGAGGAATTATTCCACATGCTTGAGGAGGAGGTGGAGAGACTTGAGAAGGAAAAAACCATGGAATCCTTTCTAGAGGAATTATCCCACACCAAAGGAGATGATAAATCCGAAAACCCAACTCAACTGTCGCCCCAAAGGCAGATTCAGGCGATAATACTCAAAAACCTAGTCGCAGAAAGGGAATCCTCAACCAACCGGTTAGCCTCGAAACTAGGTATAGATAAATCCCAAATCGAAAACAGCTTAAAAGAACTTGATAAACAGGGGTTGATTGACGTTAAAACAACGATGCTTGGGAAGAAGAAGATAAGCCTATCAAGCAACGTCGACGAGGCTAAAATCAATATCTTCCTCGGGCAACCTGAAAAAACGGACGCTACATGAAGTCCGCAATGGATACCTGCTTGTTTTTATCGTTTATGAATAGGCTGTCCACCTCACGATGTATCAGGTTCAACCGCTGTTTAAGGTAGTTGGATAAATCGTATTTCTCAGCCAGGTTTTGGCTGGTTTCAAGGTATTTGATGATGTTGCCTTTGCTGACTGTCAAAAGAAGTTTACCGCCGCATTTAGTGCATTTACCTCTTAAAGGGACTCTGCGGTATTTGGCGTTGCATTTGACGCACCTGAACTTCTGGCGGGTGAACGCCCGAAGGTTTCCATAGGTGTCCCTTAGGAAATGGCTTTGCAGGATCAACTGAGCCACCTCCCGCTCATCTATTGCCCTGGATTTCTCCGCCACCTGAAGTTGAGAGGTTATCTTCTCCTGCATCGTAGTAAGACGCACATAATTCGATTCAACAACCGAGCCGGTAACGTCCTCCGTTGAGTGTGTGAACCCGAATCCGGTGTAGGGGTCTTCGCGCAACCGGTTGGCTACGCATTCCACGTCCACCTCGCTTGGCCGCTTGCCTTCAAGCGTTGACTCATAAAACTTAAGGCTGAAGTCAAATACTGTCTCCATCTTGTGTGCTTCATCGTCAACCTCCCAGGGGTTAAGCAGGGTAGTCACAACAAGGGGGGCATCCATTTTCCCTCCGCGTTTCTCAGGGAGATAATATCTGCTGAAGTTAAGAAGCACATCCGATAAAAGCATTATCGCATCCTCATCCCCGTCTGCGTTCCTTCTTTTGTTGGCGTGCCAGAAAGGGTGGGCGTATATAACGTGGGCTTTAGTGAAACCGATGACCCTGCCTACGACTCCCGCGGATGTGTGGGGGGCGAGTCCCACGATAAGGTGGCCTAGGAGATCCTTGTTTGCGGAGAGATTATAGAATGCGGGAAGCCCGTATAGTTTATCCAGGAGGCTGTCGATGAACTTAGTCACCCGGAAAAGATAGGAAGCGGCTGAATCAGGGATAACTATGTCCTGAGGTTGTAATTCAATTACTTGATCCAGGTCTTTGAGGTTGTTCCCCAAATAATCCTTTTCATAGCCGAGCCTGCGTAAA
>WJJK01000184.1 GCA_014729705.1 Candidatus Altarchaeales archaeon
GCTGTGAACGGATTGAGTATGGGGGCTGCTACTACCTTCGTACTTCTGGCTTCAGCCACAATAATCTCTGCGATAAGCAAACACATCCCAAAGAAAGTCAGGATTCCCTCCTTCATCATCATCATCGCCTCCTTCGTAACACTGATTGATCTGACTTTCGCGGCATACCTGCCTGAAATACATAAAGTACTTGGCATCTATTTGCCTTTGATTGTCGTAAACTGCATAATCCTTGGGAGGATGGAGGCCTACGCCAGCCGAAACCCCCTGCCTGATTCCCTGGTGGATGCGGCGGGAATGGGCTTAGGATTCGCCTTAACGCTTTCACTTATCGGGGGGGTGAGGGAGTTCTTCGGAGCGGGGACGCTTCTTGGCTTTGAATTCGGTTTCATAGGATCCCCTGCCATAGGCATGATACTTCCGGTCGGAGCATTCCTGACTCTTGGGTTTATGCTTGCTGCGATGAACAAAATCAGCAGACCAGCTATGGTGTCCTGTGGGGGTGCTTCTAAGTGATCGACCTATTCCTTTTGTTTCTGTCTGCGGCGGTCATAAACAACTTCATATTCTACCGATTCCTCGGGTTATGCCCCTTCATTGGAGTCTCAAAGAAGACTTCCTCGGCCCTGGGTATGGGGGCGGCTGTCACCTTGGTGATGCTTGTGACTTCCCTCATAACCTGGCCGCTATATACTTACGTTCTCGAGCCTGCGAGTCTGGGTTTTATGAGGATCATCGCATTCATACTAGTCATCTCAACCCTTGTGCAGTTGATCGAGATTGTTTTGCGTAAAATCAACCCCTCCTTGTATGAGGCGTTTGGAATCTACCTACCTTTGATCACAACTAATTGTGCGATACTGGGTCTGGCTCTTTTGAATATCCTCAAGGAGCATTCATACCTTGAGAGCATCGTGTTCGGCGCAGGCGCTGGCGCAGGCTTTACGATGGCGCTTCTTATTATGTCCGGGATCAGGGAGAGGTTGGAGTTATCTGATGTGCCCCCCGCCTTTCAGGGGGTGCCGATTGCATTTATTGTGGCAGGCCTTCTTGCGCTTGCCTTCTCGGGTTTCGGGGGGATTACATGAGTCTCTTAGTCTCTGCTATCCTGGTTTTAGGTGTGATGGCGGCAGCGGCAAGCCTTCTTCTCTATCTTGCTGCAAGGAGATTCGAGGTTAAACAGGATCCCAGGTTAGATGAGCTTTTGGAGGTTTTGCCTGGAGCCAACTGCGGAGCCTGCGGCTACGCCAGCTGTGAAGCTTATGCCGGTAAACTCCTGAACAAGGAGGCTTTAGTGACCGGTTGTGTGGCAGGCGGATCCGAGGTCATAGAGAAGGTGGCAGCCATTATGGGTGAGGAATGCGGGGACGCGCAGAAGAAGGTCGCAAGGTTGAGGTGTCTTGGCGGGTCTAAAGCGAAAAATGATTTCACCTACGACGGTCTTAAATCCTGTGAAGCCGCGTCATTGGTGGCGGGAGGCCAGAAAGCCTGTAAACAGGGATGCCTTGGCTTCGGCGACTGTGTGGCGGCATGCCCCTTCGACGCCATAAGCATGGGTGATGATGGTCTGCCAATAGTTGACTCCGGTAAATGCACCGCCTGCGGAGTGTGCGTTGAAACCTGCCCCAAAAACCTTTTCATTCTCGCGCCAGCGGACAAGAAAATCTTTGTAGCCTGCATGAACACGGACATAGCCGCAGACGTGATGAAGAAATGCGGGGCGGGCTGCATCGCCTGCCGGGTCTGCGAGAAAACCTGCCCAGTCGACGCCATACACGTAATAAACAATGTAGCTAAAATTGATTTCAAAAAATGCGTACAATGCGGGCAATGCGTAGCTAAATGCCCCCGAAAAATCATAGTCAAAAGGGAACCTTAAAAAGATTTTATTTCAGGTTTATTGGGTGGTCTCGGTAGGCCATTATTTTTCCTTTTTTGTTTGTCTTGCCGGTTTCTATGAAGAGTTTACCTTCAATTTCACTTAACTGGGTTTTGTCTGCTTCTTTGAAGAAAGCTTGTATGGCGGCTATCGTTGGCTTGCCATTTGATAATAGTTTCAACCCAATGGATTGTATGTTTAGGTCTTGCAGGTTTTGTTTTAAGCAGCATTCAGCTGCAACCCAAACCTCTCTCTCGTCTGCGTAGAACACCAGGCTCCTCAGTTCACTGGAATCCAGAGCATATTTTTTGTGCAACTTATCTAGCATCTTTTTCTTCTGCCTGCTGTTGAGTATCTTGGCCTTCATCTTCTCATTTTCGCTGCGAAAAATCCGTCGGCTCCATTGTCTTGCGGATAAACCCGCAGACTATCTGCTACGTCATCTGAAAAAACCTCCCCCCTATGCTGTAGTATGCCTTCGTGAGCATTGATTTTTGACTTTATCTTCTCCACGCTGAATCCGTGTTTCTTCACGGCGTAATCGGCTATGGCCTCGTTTTCCTCAACAGTTAGGCTGCAGGTGCTATAAACTAAAACTCCCCCTGCTTTAAGGTGTTTTTCTGCCGCGTCTATGAGTTTCCTTTGTATAACTGATTTTCTTTTCACCTCCCCCTTTGTGAAGGCTTCTTCAGAGTATCCCTGTCTTATCTGACCCGAGTTCGAGCAGGGGGCGTCAACTAGTATGCGGTCGAAGCTCATGTTACACCTAAGTTTTGTAGCATCCGCCTGGTTCACTATGCAGTTGCAGACACCTGATTTATTCAAATTAAATCTCAGAGTATTCAACCTCCGGCGATCAACATCGTTTGCTAGGATACAACCAGTGTTTTTCATTTCTGCTGCGATCTGTGTTGTCTTGCTTCCTGGGGCAGCAGCCATATCCCAGACAACCTCCCCTGTTTGTGGTTTTAGGGCTTCGACTGCGATCATGCTTGCAGCCTCTTGTATGTATATTAGCCCCAGGTAATGCTCAATTGAATCCGACACCCCCCCTCAAACCAGAAGCCTTCTTTGCACCAGGGGATTGACTTGATTTTCCCCCTGAATGTTTCCTTGATTTCGGAGACAGAGGCTTTCAGGGTGTTTACTCTGAACGATTTTTTCGCAGGTGTTTCAACTGCAGCCCGAAATTGCGGGTACTCCTCTCCCAGAAGAGTTTGCAGCTGGTTTCTGAGGAAACTCATATCACCAATACCCTGTTGCCTTCTTTTTAACTACCTCAAGGCGATAGAATGTCTCGGTTAACAGTTTACCGATAAAGTTTTCCTGAGGATTGAATGAGGTGAAGTCAATGGTGTCAGCATCCCTGTATCTTCTCAGCATAAACCTTATTATCCGGTCCCCCATAATTGAGGTGACGAATCGTTTGGCGAAATCCCGCTTCATCCGGGGTAGAAACATTTGCCTCCACAATTTTTCGTAGTCCCTCCCCCCTAGTATGCAGTCTGCTGCGAGCTTGCCTGATTCAAGCGCGTAATTCATGCCGTAGCCTCGAGTGGCATCCTGGAACCCTGCCGCCTCCCCCACATGCAATACTCCATCTACTGTCGCCTTCTTAGGCAACCCGATGTGCCCTACCCCCGCAATCGAGCCCGTTTTTTCGGCTCCCCTCAAGGTTTTTTTTATGAAAGGCTGCTCTCTTAAGGCTTTTTGATATAGTTTTTTCACGTTTTTTGAGTGGGGCTGGGAGACGCAGTTTATGACCTCCACTTCATCTTCGCCGTGGGGTGTGATGTATAGGTACCATCCCCTGGGGCTGTACCTGTCGTCGTACATGACGAATCCATGGTCTGCCGGGAAATCCGCGCCCGCATATGTTTCTCCGTAGGCTGCGCCTGATATCTCCCCTGAGGCTGCGCCTGTAGCGTTCACATCCAGTTTCGCCGGTTTTTCATGGTTGAATTTGAATTTCACACCCAACTTTATTGCCTGCCGGTAGAGTGCGTATTCCAGGGATTTCTCTCCGCCCCGGGTGACAAGCAGTGCGGGGTGGGCGGTTTTAACGTCCAAAAGCCGGTATCGGGTTGCCAGATAGAAATTCGGGATCACCCGTGACTCATATCCTTCGGGGTTCAGGTTCAAGCAGTTAAAGTAGTCTCCCGCATTCTCCCCCGCGTATCTGAGTCGCTGTTGGTTAGGTTTAATGTGGGCTCCAACGCCCCCGCATCGCTCTACCACCTCAACATCAATCTTTTTTTGCGCTAGATTTATTGCGCAGGACAACCCTGATAAACCCGCCCCCAAAATCCTTATTTGCCCGGGCATTGTCTTACGATTTCTGAGTCGATTTTTTTGTCTGCGTAGGCTTCGTCGAAGTAGTCTGAGAATTCCTTTGCAAGTTTCTTGGCGCGCACATCGTATTCCTGTGGATTGCTCCAAAGACGTCTGGCGTCAAGCCATTTCGGGTCCTCTAATCCTGGGCAGGTTCTGGGCACTGAGACGTGGAATAAATCGTCTTGCTCATACTCTACGTCATCTAAGCCCCCGTCTAATGCGGCGTGTATCATATTCCAGTTCAATTTGATGTCGATTCGGTGTCCTACGCCATAGGGTCCGCTAACCCACCCTGAGTTGACGAGGAACACGTTGGAGTCGTATTCATCTAGTTTCTCTCCCAGCATATCGGCGTATACCTGGGGTTGCCGGGGCATGAAGGGTTGCCCGAAGAACCGGCTGAAAGTCGAGACTGGGTCTTTGATTCCGGTTTCGGTTCCCGCAAGCTTGCTTGTATAGCCTAACAGGAACCAGAGCATCGCCTGTTGTTTGTTGAGCCTTGATATTGGGGGTATGACTCCGTTGGCGTCTGCGGTCAAAAAGATTATTGTTTTGGGGTGGGCGCCGACGGCGGAGGGTTTAATGTTTTTGAGGGAACTTATTGGGTAGGATGCGCGGCTGTTTTCTGTGAACCTTTTATCGTGGAAGTCGAAGCGGCCGTCGGGATAGATCATCGCGTTCTCAACTATTGCTCCGTGTTCTTCAAAGGTTTTTTTCGTCATCACAGCGTCATAGATTTCAGGTTCTTTTTCGTGGGTGACGTTAATCATTTTAGCGTAGCAACCATACTCGAAATTCGCTACCCCGTTTTCACTCCACCCGTGTTCGTCGTCTCCAAGCATAGCGCGATGCGGGTCTGAGGAGAAACTGGTTTTCCCGGTGCCTGATAATCCGAGGAATACTGCGACGTCGCCTTCTCCTCCTTCGTTGGCTGCGCAGTGCAGGGGCAGAACCCCGGCATCCGGGAGTATGTAGTTCATTACCGTGAAAATCAGTTTCTTGCAGCTTCCCATGTAGGCGGACCCGTATACGACGCCAACCATGTTGTCGAAATCCATGGCAACCGCCATGTTAGAGGCCTCCCCTGAATCTAGGTTGCGCAGTCTACCCTCGTATTTTTTTGAATCAAGTTTGTCGTGGGGTGCTGCAAGTAGTGTGAATGGTGTTTCTGCGAAAACACTTTCACCCAAGTTACTGGGGGTGGGGCGGAACATGTTGTCTGTGAACAGTACGGTAAGCGGGTTGTCGGTTATCGTCTGAACGGGTAGTGCGTATTTGGTGTCTGCGCCGACAACACGGTTTGTGACATATAAATCAGTTTTTTTATCCAAGGTTTCTATTGCGTCTTCAACAAGCATAGTGAAGGTGTTGGGGTCCATGGGTTTGTTGTTTGGGGAGCTCCAATCGATTTTTTCTTCTGTTTTGGGGTTTTGTACTATGTAGGTGTCGGCTGGGCTTCGCCCCGTGGATTCAGGCGGGGTCCAGGCGGCAAGCGCCCCTGACTCAGAGACTAAAGCAAACCTCTTATCCACAACGTGTTTGATTAGATTGCTTCGATCTATATCCTGGATCTTGTTTTCATGGCCTGAAACCAAATCTTCTACTTTCTGCCTGAACTTCATGTCAAATATATCCTACCTCAGGCATAAAAAACAGTCTTTTTATTTGTTGTCGTTTATGTTGTCGTTTAATTAGTTTTCGGCAGCCTTCTTAGGAAGGGGGTGAGGGGTTTGATTTAGACTAAACTTTGTTTCTTTTGGTAAGGGTGTGTTGGGGGAGATGATCCTCTTCCTAAGGAGTAGGGCTACCAACTTATTCTGTGAGAGTTTCTCCTCTCCTCAAGACAAACTTTCGGGGGTAAAAAAAGTTTTTTTCCTTCTTCAGATTCTAGCCGCCCTCTCTAGGGGGGCTGCCACATGCTACAATGACTGGAGGATGTGGCAGAAGAAATAGGGTAGGCCGTGGTCAGGCTTACTACGACGCCGCCAAAGACGACCTTAAAGTCTTGCACTGTGGCAACAGCATGTGCAGTTGACGTGTGTTTCACTAAAAAAGTAGGGTAGCTTAATATCATTTATGTTTAAACCCCGAATCCGGCGTGAACTCACTCGTTTTGCAGTTTACTATCCCCTTGGCTTTGGTTTAATACTTTTTTTCGGGTTTATTGTGCAAAGCCTAGACTGGGTTTCCCGTAACGGAGTGAACATGGAGGGTGTGTGCGTAAACCACTTCGGGGAAACCTACTCCTGCTCAATAATCCAGTGGATGCAGAGGATGTTCTCCCCCTTCTCAGTCATACCCTACCTATTATCCCTGTATTTTCTGCTGATATCTGCGGCTTTAGCAGAAAAAATATATCAATCAAGTAATCAGAAGACAAAATAATTTTTGGATTGCTGTCGGGCTATGTATTATTTATCTTGACAACCTTCTAATTTAGACTAAAGATGCCTAAATCACAGTTTTTTCCCGAAAAACTCATATCAGAGAATTTCTTAGGTCAACTAAATACACTTTATGCAAGGGGTTACGAGCCGCAGTTGCTTCTCTCTCCCCTGGGGTTTGAAAAAAAAGACGGTAGCTGGATAAACCGGTTGGGTTGGGGGCCTGAAAACATTAAATGGATCCAGGAAAACCCAGAATCTCTGAGTCAAACTAAGGAGGATGCATTACTCCTAAGAGACAAGAGTGTTGTCTTCTGCGGTATGGGTGGATCGGGTTTAAGTGTGGAGTTAGTCAAGAAAACCTATGGCCTGGAAAACATATACAGCCTGAGAACCACCGACCCGTCTAAGATAGCTGAGATCCTATCTGAAGTAGGGGGGGGTTATTCTAACCTGGTTGTGGTTGCGGTAAGTAAATCCGGGACCACAAAGGAGACTATATCCCACCTTAGGTTTTTCGAGGAATTCTTCACGCAAAAGAGCTTGGACCCAAAAGATCACATATGGCTTATGACCGACCCAGGATCCCCGCTTGAGAAAGAGGCACTTGATAAGGGATATGAGTTGAGATACATACAGTTGAATCAAAGAAAAGACGTGGGCGGGCGCTTCACCTCCCCCACAACCAACGTATTCCTGTTGCCCTACTTCATCGGCGAAGACGATATTGATTTTCAGAAAATACTTGACTTAGGCACAGACGAGATATTTCTAAGGTTAGCGTCTTTTTTGTATTCACACGCAAGGGAAGGCAGGGATAAACTAACCCTTATTGCCCCCGCTGAACTGGGTTTCCTCCCGAATTGGGCGCAGCAGCTTTTTGAGGAATCCCTGGGCAAAGACGGTAAAGGCATAAGCGTTTTCTTCGGGGAGCGGTTGGATGAGACAACAATCAAACCCGCAGATAAAAACGACCGCGTTTTTCTGAGAATAAACCTGGGTGACTCAAAACCTGGGGAAAAATTATTCCCCTACCTCAATCAAAAAGGTTATCCAGTCTTTCAACTAACCCTCAAAAACCTGCATGGTCTTGGCGGCCTGCTTTTAGGGCTTCAGATCACGGTGGCTGCAATAGGATGCCTCTGGTCAATAAATTTCGTAGGCCAGCCCGCAGTAGAAGGATATAAGCGGGCCACGCATCAGATCATGCAACAGATTAAAGGCGGTGATAGGATAAACATCCCTGATAACTGGCGGACTAAGAGCATTAAATTCCAGTCATTGACTTTATATCCCACGCCGCTGGTTGAAGCCGGGATACTTGGTGGAGTGGATTTAGCAGCAGGCCAAGCCTGGGAAGTATACGCC
>WJJK01000185.1 GCA_014729705.1 Candidatus Altarchaeales archaeon
CTCCGTTAAAATCATAGCAGAGACCCGTATTCTCATCGTCGCCCATGACCTTCCAGAGGCAGACACCGACGCCGTCAGGATAACGGGTCTTCTCAGCTCTATATTTGCCCTTGCGTACCATTTGTCAAGTATCTCCTCGGTCTTGACAAAGATATTAATAGAATATTAATATCCTTTATAGCTTCTATACAGCTGCATGCTCCCTCTCTTTCTCGAACTGACGCGTGGCTACTTGCGTTGCCTTGGAGACAATAGCTCCTACGTCGCATGCATAAAGTCCGGCGCAACTGAAACTGCCAATTTCCATGAGGTAGTAGTTGTAGTTGACATCCTGGCAGATATCCACGCAGAAAATCGGGTCAGGCTCGTAGTTTCGTGCTACGGTCTCAGCGAGCTCACGCACCTCTAGTGGTGCGTTTTCCCTACGTACTGATTTTCCTTCAGATTTGTACTGACACCAGGTAAACGGCTCTTGCCCGGCCACAAATACGCGCCACTCAGCAAGGATATCTTTTATGGTAGAGATGACCACAATATCAGAAGGTTCCGTGAACTCCTCGATCCATTCCCACTCTTTGTCAAAATTCTGTCTGAGGATAACTTGACCGGAGAAGGACTTAAGAACTGTATTAGGGCGCACGAATATACTACCGCAACGGGCGAAACAATCATATATACGATTTTTCATCCGAGGAACATCTCCTCGAGGAAGCATCATATAATCATCATTAAAGAGAAGGGATCCCAAAGCGGGGTAGTAGCTCGTACACTCATACGCTTCTGTGTTGAGCCAGGGACCCGGCACCCATTTCTTCTGCTTCTGTAGCTGCACTGCAAGATTCAATGACGCCTGGACGATGACACACTCGTCGTCTCCAAATTGGTTGTAGTCGCCTGACTCGAAGGGCAGATACCGGACGACCTCTACTTCCATGCCCTGTCGCGCAACTTCTTTGGCAAGATCATCGTATCGATTTTCGGCGTCAAAGTCTTCTATGAGCCACTTAGGTTTCATGGTAGGTTACTCCTTCGATAGCTTAGTATGGCATTCGATACAAACACGCTCTGTCGGAGATGTTTCAGGACCGGACATAGATGAAAGAGCTACAGCCTTCACCATCTTCATACACGTTGGACAATAACGGTATATGTCCACATCGGTACCTCTCTTAATAGGTTTGTCTCTTGGTTTCTTAGTAGCTGCAAAACCCATCGTACGTTTCTTCACCCGTTCACGCATACTCAAAACGTAGCTATATAGCCTGATAGCTCCCTCAACTCCCATAGCGATAGCTGCTACGATATTAGCGGTAGTAACAACTATCTGTATGAGCTTCGTCCAAGGAGATGCCCTGTGCTGCATGATCTGCTGAAGGTCTATTTGTTGGTTTTCGGACATATCAGCTCTTTTTATGAGGTATGTACATTAATATACGATTTTATGTGGTTGAGATAAAGGACTATCTTCAAATTTGGTTACGAAAGTGAGCGGGAAAGCCCACGACTTTAGTCGTGGGATGAAAGTGAACAACCTTAAAAGTCCTCATAGAAGCCCACGGCTTTAGCCGTGGGAGCAGTCACTAAACGAAAGGCCCAAATCTGGCTGTAAGAGGTATTTACAGTCAGCTTTGGGCCTCTGTGGTAACAGGGACGACGGGACTCGAACCCGCGACTTTTTGATCGACAATCAAATGTGCTACCAACTGCACTACGCCCCTATAAGAATTTGGTGGGCCAGAGGAGACTTGAACTCCGATCTCCACGGTGACAACATAGCGTCCTAACCTGACTAGACTACCGGCCGTTCTGAAAAACTTATAGAAATTTAGCAAAAGCTAAATTTCATGTTTTCTTCCTGCTTCACTGAAACTGCCAAAGCAAGGCGTGTGCCTTGCTTTGGTCTTACACTTTCTCCACAGGCTTTAATTCCCCTTGAACTAAGGGTATCCTCAAAGATTTATTAAATCTTAGCATCCAGTCATACCCGCCTACGGCGGATATGCAGCTACGCCACTGTGAGGTTACTATAATATACTCTTTTGCGTTAAAAAAACAAATAAAAACTAAAATTTATTTGTTTTTGCTAAATTTCTATAAAATTATTGAAACTGTTAAAAGCCCTTTTCTTATAACAGCTCTCTCACCTCTCGCCTGAAGAACTGCCGTCTCTTTTTCTTGTGCATCTCTTTTACTGTACGTCTCGCGCCTGACCCGAAACCAATGGAGTAACCGCATGTCTGCCCATTCTCGAGCTCTGTAACTTCTACGAGACGCTTTCGCGGCATAAGGGGTACACTTTTGTATATCGAGTGTGAGCGCCTGGAGTGGCTCCCCCAGTTATTTGTGCAAGATCGCTCGCGCCCATCTAATTTAGTTCTATTATAGTGTCTCATAGCTTCACCCCGATAGGCTCCTTGCCCTTCTTAACCTGCTGAAGCTTCACCACTGCTTCGTCTGATACCGGTGTCGCCTTCATTACCTCTCGAGCCATCTGTCGGGCCTGAGGGTGGTCCATGGCTTTAAAAGGAATCCGAATGATGAGATGATACTCGTTTTGTTCCATATCAGTGCCCCAAACTGGCGGAGGCAGAGGGTCTCGAACCCCCAAGGCCCAAACGAGCCACGCGGTTAGCAGCCGCGCCGTTTACCAGTTAACGTATGCCTCCAGATGTAGCGTAATTGTAACTGTTTCTGTAACGGTCACTTCTTCCTCGACCCCTGTTGGCTCCCCCGTAAATGGGCGTCAAGCTGTGACAATTAGGGCATAAAAGCTCGAGGTTCTCTTCCTTGTTGTTTCGGTAATTCCCGTCTTTGTGCTCTACTTGGAGAGGGACGATGCCTGTATATGGATTTATCTCGTTCCATCCACATTTGTAGCATTTGTTGTTGTATTTCTCCCTAAGATATCTCTTCACAGGAACAGCTACTGCATCTTTGAATCTACCTACTAAGCCGTCGCTTTCACCTCTTTTCCACGCCGCTATAGCCTTGTTGTGCCTCTCTCTACTCTGACAGCTAACCGAACAATATTTCTTGGTGTGTCTTTCCCTCGGTTTTCCACATACGACGCAAAGTTTCGGTGGTCCTTTTGGCCGTTTTCTTCGACGTTTTTTGTTAGGACCTCTCGTAATTCCTGCTGTGTTTCCTATCGAATTCTTATGTAGAACAGTTTTTTGGGCTTCAGTAAGCTCAACATCCCTGACCCAGGTGCTCACAGATGCTTTCGAGACTTCGAGCTCTTTGGCAATCTTTATGACTTCGTCTTTTGACCTACGATCCTGCGGATAAGGCGGTTGCATAATCCCTTGCTCTTTTCTTACCGGTAAGAGCTTCTCAGTGCCTGCGCATGACCTTCTTGTAGGTCTGACCGTTCATTGTTACCTCGTTGGCAGAGATATTCTCAAGTTGTGGCACGTACAATGGCTGATCTTTTCCTTGCCTGAGCAGGTGATGGTTGTCACCTCTGACCCAGGGA
>WJJK01000186.1 GCA_014729705.1 Candidatus Altarchaeales archaeon
AACATGAACCTCATACTTTGAGAACTCCCCCGACTTAGGCTTAACATATCTGGCCCGATAATACGGCAAAAACACAATCCCCTTGGATTGAACGGAAGCCTGAAACACCTTACCCAAAAAAAGGGAGATATCGCGGCTGGGATACTCCACATCATCAACCTCCACATCCGGATTCACACCCTCCCTTACCTGAAGATGGTCGAAGAGATTATATTCACCCCCAAAAGCATGGGGCAGATTAAGCTCCGCAGTCGCCTTCTTCTCTACCTCCACCTCATCCTCAGAGGCAGCAGGTTCCGCCGAAGAAGACAAAATCTCTGTGACAACCATAAGAAGAATATCCCTCACATCCTCGGTGAGCCTCTGCACGAACTTGAGAAAAGTTTTACCCTCCTTCGAACCCGTATAAACCGAAACCACACCCCTATTAGTTAAGATGGATAAATCCTTCTCGCCTAAAGCCTCAACAGGCAGGTCGCCATGATCAAGCAAATCAATCAAATGCTGTCTTGAAGCGTCAGGCAACTGTATTATAGTCCTGAGTATGGGAGACCTTTTAAGCTGGCGTTCAACGCCGCCACCCCTACGCTTGGAGGCCACATAAAAAAGATCGAGGTTATTCAGATTCACAAAAACGTAATTCCTGACCTCAATACTCCTTAAGTAATGCTCCCCGGTCCTAACCTCCTTAGTGGAAGAAACCCTGAACGCACCCACCGGAGCGTAGCGGTTCATAACCCTGACAAGCTTGTCTTTAGGTTTGCCCAGAAAAGACTTAGACTCCTTTTTCTTGAAATAGGAATCCACCTGCTGACGGGTCATGCTGAATACAAAAGAATACTCAGCATCGCCATAGTGCCTCTCCGCCAGACCAAAGCGGTTAAGCCTCTCCATCAACTGCTGATCATCTGTCAAACCCCTCTTCTCCATGCTGCTTACAAGCTGGTATTTATTGATCAAACTCAGGGGCTTGTCTTTCGCGTATTCCCTCGCCTGTTTATCGAAATCAGACAAGCTGATATAAGCCGACCGCACAGCCTTCCGAGAATCCATAAGAGAATACAAATCCTTCACATCCCCCACATTAATCTGGCGGGACAACGGCGACGCCCTGATTAAAGAGTAAACCTCACCCCCCATGGGGTGGCTGGTTTTAGCCAGGAAATCGGTTGACCCATCAGGCATGGAGACGGTGTCAGTGACCTTAAAGCCCATCCGAGATAGGAATAATTTAATAGCCTGCTCGAAATCCCCAGCATCAACAACCCTATCAACCATCCTCCCCCCTCAGCTTAGCAGACAACAGCCTCTCAAAGTAAACCGACTCCGCCTTACGGTATTTACATTGATAGAAAGGCAGGTAGACTATTTCCTCAAAGAAACCCTCACAACCCAAAACCGAAGTTAAAACCCCAAGTAAATCCCCGGGTTCATTGAGTATGGGGGCCACAAAATCCATGGTCTCACGGGATCCAAAGACCTCCAGGAAAGACCCAAGATCATAGCGGACATCCCCAGGCGACGTGAAACGCACATGAGATAGGAACCCCAAACCGTCCTGTTTAACTAAGATAAGGCCTCGTTTAACCAATAAATCAAGTTCGGTGGTGTTTTCGATAAAAAAATTTTTTTCCTCCTCACCAAGATTTTTGACGTTAATCTCCCCCGACTCAAGAAACAACGACAACAACCGCAACGCATTGGATGGAAGGTCAACCACCTGCCTTAGAAAAGAAACCGATTTAACCGAGGTTTCCCGAGTCAACGGGTTCCGGTAACAGTAGTAGATTTCAAGGTTGTTTAAGTCCACGTGAAACACGTTCCCCCACTCCCTAACCCTCCTAGGAGACTGGTTGAAACGGGCGGTCTTCCTTAGATTATATGAAGCCACAGGAGTATAACCTAAAAGCACCTGCTCCACCTCCCCCTTAAGATTCAGCATACCCAGGAACCTGGCTTTTTTTTCGAATAAACGACGAGCCTCAGAGACGCTCAGTGAGGGGATAAAACATTTCTCCATGATCTTGGGTTCGTC
>WJJK01000187.1 GCA_014729705.1 Candidatus Altarchaeales archaeon
AGTGATGTAGAGGCTGTAGTAAAAGATATTCTTTCAGGGAAGACGATACATATACCTAGCATCCAGGGCATCCCCGCTCAGGATGTAGATAAAGAGATGCTTTTTAACTCCTACTCTACGCCTAATGATGCGGCTCTTTACAAGTTTCTTAGGGACGCTTCTAAGATGCACAACAGAAACGGCAACCACCTATATGAGTATGATAGGTCTGAGCAAACGTATGTGCCTGCCAGTAAGACGAGGATGCAGCCGATAAGGTCTCAGCCCGCACAGGTGAAATACGCTTCAAAGATACAAAGCCTAGTCATTAAATCTAAGAACTCTAAGAAGCCTACGGTGTTCCTTGGAGGTGAGTGTGGGGATAAAAGCTGGCGTGAGGAAGTGAAAAAGGAGTTCGGAGATCGCCTGTTTTTCATAGACCCGTATGATAAAGACTGG
The DNA here is from genome assembly GCA_014729705.1 of Candidatus Altarchaeales archaeon. Taxonomy (GTDB): domain Archaea; phylum Altiarchaeota; class Altiarchaeia; order IMC4; family SCGC-AAA252-I15; genus WJJK01. Next base: position 439 of record WJJK01000187.1, read on the forward strand.
GACGCAGAAGATAACATCTATGATGAACTCGCAGGGATAGCCGTAGCTGATCATATTATCTTTTTTAAGAGTGGAGAAGGATCAAAAAAAGAGAAGAAATTTCTGGATATCATCACTCCAGAGCAGGATTACGAGTCTTTTAGTGATCTTGGTAAGCTTAAGGTTTATCTAGAGAATCTATCTAAACCTGTGGTAAAGAAGGCATGTGTTTCATATCTGATGCGCAAGCATGCCTTTTCTTTGATGAAGATATCAAAAAAGGGTAAGGGTTATAGTCTGTCATCTACACAAATTGATATGCCGGAGGATTTTGCGAAGGAAGTCATGGCATGGACTAAGAAAAACATTACTGATGATAAGGTCCACGATGATGGGGATAAAACTTGCGGCCGAGAAGATGAGATACACGCGACTTTGTTTTATGGTCTTGAAGACGAGGATCCGGACAAGGTAGCAGAGATATTGAAGGATGTAGCTCCTTTTGAGGTAAGGCTGGGGCTCGTGACGGCTTTCAAGGATCAGGATGATTATGATGTACTTAAGGTAGATGTTGAGTCTCCGGAGATGCAGAGGCTGCATTATCTGTTGGAGGATAAGCTCCCGAACAAGAATAGTTATCCGACGTACGCTCCTCATATGACCCTGGCGTTTGTCCAGAAGGACTCCTGTGATAACTTCTTAGGGGATGAAACTTTTAAGGATAAGAAGTTTAAGGTAAAAGAGATTATATTCTCTAGCAAGAATGGTAAGAAGACTCCTATAAAATTAGAGGGCAAGTAGCCCCTGGATATACATGCATATGAAGATCCATTTTTACATCACATCCAAAGGAGAGTCAAAATGGCTCCAATGAAAAACTACGTAGCAACAACGCCTTTCACCTTGGTAATGGATAACGGTCAAAAGACCTACAACTTGAAGTCAGGAGAAGTCTTCTCATTTGACGGCATGTATGCTGTTTATAAGGGTGAAAAGGGACAGGCTAGATCCCTTGTTAAGGCCTCAGAGTGGTTTGAGTCCTATGATGGAGAGGTTGATCCAGAGCAAGGCGCAAAGGTTGAAGTGCCTGAGGATGAGGCTCCTGTGGAGATGTCTCATAACAGAAATATAACTGGAGGTAAGATCATAGAGTCAAGTGATGTTCCTGCAGATACCGACGCTCGGGCTGCCATAGCTAAAACAAGAGAGAAGGCACCTCCAGCTACTCGTAAGGCTTCGGACGACAGCCTCGAATCTCTTGTAGAGCAGTATGATAACGCATCTGGAGAGACAATCGTCACTGATGATATGGAAGATGCTAAGTCTGAGGTTAGGGCTATCAATGCTGATGCTGATATCGTAGCTGAGGTTTCACAGGCAGCTAAAGAGGCTTCTAGTACAGGAGATACTTCAGGTGTCCAGATGAGTGCTCAGGAAAAAGGTGAAAAGGTTGTCGTAGCTATGGATGACAATGTAGCTAAAGAGACTAACTACAGTGGCGCTGAGAAGCCTGAGGAGCAGGGTCATCTTCCAGTAGAGAGTGATGGGGATGGAGTTGTCGTTAAGAAAACATCAGCACCGGCTATTAACAAGAATGAAGTAAATAGCTCTACTGTAGTAGAATCTAACGACAGCGGCCCTAATGTTTCAGCCGAGGAGAAAGAAGTAGCTAAGGCATCAGAACCCGCAACATCTCGAGGGGATATAGGTTCTTCAACACAGACTAGAAAGACATCTACGAAGTCTTCTAAGAGCTCTTCTAAGTCTAAGGCTACCAGAGACGCGGGTCAAGACGGTGTTGTGGTAGGTAAAGTCTCAAAGCAGAACGACACGGTAACTAGTGAGGGTATAACGTCTAAGGTTAGTGTCGGTGCTGAGGGTCAGGTAGATACTGGTGATGTTGAGTTCTCAGCCCCTGGGGGCATGGAAGTAGGAGAAGTAGAAGTTACATCGGGCGAAGATTCTGTAGCCGACCTTGGTGGCGGAAGTGTTGACTCTGATGCAGATATAGATATCAATGACCTTCTGCAGTAATAGGAAGAAGCATGGATAAGATGATCCGTAATGTGATGGCGAGGTATCAAGAAGACCCGACGGTCGAACGGCCTACGCTGTTTAAGACGGATTGGATGTCTTATCTGAAGGATAAGGCACGGGGAGAAACTAAAACCCCCCGTGCCCTCATTGAAATGTTGGAAGACCTCGAGCGAGGAGACAATCCTGAGGGGCGTACAGACTTGGGTGAGGTTTTTGATACCTATAACCCGTATGATTATAAGGATCCTACTACAAAACCTAAGGATATGCGAGACGGTCCTCCACTTCGTAATAACTATCCGTATGAGCCCAAGTATGATTACGGAGTATTCAACAAGCCTAAACCTCTTGAGAGTCCTGATGGGATACTCCATGAGTGGTATAAGGCACGCAGAAGAGAC
>WJJK01000188.1 GCA_014729705.1 Candidatus Altarchaeales archaeon
CGGATTATGAGCCGGGTTTTAAGAAGTTCGAGCTGACGTTGAAGAACAAGAGATTCAACCCTGACGAGATCGAGGTTTTCGTAAACGACACCGTGATCGTGGTTATACATAATAAGCAGGGGTTGTATGGTATATGGGATCCCGTAAACAACAGGTCTGTCACCCTGAAGCCGGATGAGGATTACATATTCAGTTTTAAGGCGGAGGATGTGGGGGAGGTCTGCCTAAACTGCAACAAATACTGTGACAAGCCGATGAAGGCGACGGTGAAGGTGAGCCCACCCCATAAACTTATCTGCTGACTTCATCAAGGGTCCGGTTGACTTGGGCGTCTGCTTTTCTTATGTCGGGGTTGCTCCTTGGCAGGTGATTGTATGTTACTTTCAAGAATTTCTTTTCAAGGTCTTTAGCCTCCGCGTATAGTTTCCTCAGCTTTGAATCATGCACCTTGTATTCTCCCCTCATCTGTTTGGCCACAACCTCGCTGTCGGTGTGGCACAATAATTCCTCAGTCTTGTGTTTTACGGCTAGACTCATCCCCTGAATTAACGCCTCGTACTCCGCCTGATTGTTGGTTTTAACACCAAGATACTTGGATTCATACAATGTATCCTCCCCTAATTTAAGAACCACTCCAGTGGCGGCAGGCCCTGGATTACCCCTAGCCCCTCCGTCGGTGTATAGTAGTGTTTGTTTAGGCATTTTCAGTATTTTATGGTCTTTTTTGAGTATTTTAAGTGTTTTTTTCAGTATTTTACTTGATTGCGTTTTCGGTTTTTTTTATTGGGTTTTCGGTTGGGACGGGTATGTTTTCTATTTCAATTTTTTGTTTGGTTTTTTCAAGGAATTGTTGGGGGCTGATTATTTCCACGCCCTCCTGGCTTATCCTTAGGGGGTTGTAGTTTGAAGGGTGTTTGTACCACCCATTTGAATGCTATTAAAAATATGTATACATTAGGAAGGCTTTTAAGACGTATTTTGGCTACTTAAGTTCACGCTCCAACTTATCATATTGTTTTTTGGTTATACGTCTTTTTTCAAGGGTTTTTTTTTAATAACTTCTTGTTCCATTCATAGTTAATCACAATATGAGAAATAATTCTTGTTGATATTTAGATTATGTTATAGACTACTTGTTTTTCAATTAGATAATTTTATTCTTAGTTTCTTTGCATATGCTTTCTTATCTCGGGTAAAAAATTAGGGTAAGAACCCAAATGCTTTGCAGCTTTATTGATTAATTGTTCATTTTCTCTAATAATTCTCTTAGGATATTCCTCTAGGAAAAATTCCGTCATCTGCATCAAATTAGCCATACACATCCTCATGAGAAAATTAAGTGTGTCCTCAACCTTGAATGCTACGAAGTTCGAGTCAAAGAAAGTGCTCTTAATACTCGGATGAGTGCTTTCACACAAACCTTTATAGACTGCACGCATACTCTCTCGTGATTTCTTCTTGTAAAGTATCTTCTCACATTTATGGAAAGACCTGTTCATCATAGCCTGGCTTGGACAAATCGGGCTGATAAATTAATTCCTTTAAAAGTCTCGCCCGCCGCCCTTTTCCCAAACTAACCTCCCGCGCTTCACCTCACACAAAGTTCGAATCCGACCCACCAAAACTTCGACGGCCAAACATCACTTCCCTTTAGTAACTAACACAACAAGATAACACAACAAGAGCGTCAAAAACAAATTCAGTCATATAACAACCCTCATATTAGTTGCGGGGTTCGAACCCACGGAGGCCAGTGGTTGCATTAGGATGAGTTTTTAATTATTAAGAGCTATTCATTAATATGAAGCTTAAAGTTGTCATAGAAGAGGATCCGGTGGATGGGGGTTACATCGCCAGTTGCCCTGCATTACCCGGCTGCCACAGCCAGGGAGAAACACTCAAGGATGTACGTGAAAATATCCAAGACGCCATCCAAGGTTGCCTGGAAGCATTAAACAATCGTGTGAAAAAAAAGCAGGGAACGCGGGTCATTGACGTTGCAGTATAACCTCTTTATAGGGTGACTAAGCTACCCGTTATCTCGGGAAAACAAGCAGTTAAAGCCTTCCATAATCTTGGATGGAAGCCTGTTAGACAAACAGGGAGCCATGTAATCCTGGTGAAGGAAAACAGTGATGTAACGCTCTCCATACCCCAACCTCCGGCACTTAAACGGGGGCTCCTAAGCAGACTCATCAAGGACGCTAAACTCACACGACAAGAATTCATCAAAAAACTCTAAATTGCGGGGGTGTGGGGTTCTCAGAAACCCTGTCACGGGTTTCTGGCATACCGAACGCTATCGGGCTTTCTGTTGTTCGAATCAACGGGGCCTGTGGTTGCGGGGGAGGGATTTGAAGGCCTGAACGTCAGGCCGCACCGGGACGGAATATGTGGGGCATAAAGCCCCACAGAATGCATCTCACGCTCAGGGGGGCTAAGGCCGTGAAGGCCGCACGCCCCTCCCGCATGTAAACTGGGCGTGACAGTTTGCGGGGGGAGGGATTCGAACCCACGGAGGCCTGCGCCACAGGATTTCTCCGCCATTTTTTTAGCGCTTAAGTCCTGCCCCTTTGGCCGACTCGGGAACCCCCGCGAAGAGTAAATAATCCAAACATGCCTGTTTAGCCTGTTTTTCACTTGAAATACTTGAAAACAAGGTTTTCATTGTTTATAGGCTTAAACCCTTGTTTTCACTTGTCTAAGCCTTATTAGACTATGGAATAGGGGTTGTTAA
>WJJK01000189.1 GCA_014729705.1 Candidatus Altarchaeales archaeon
CTCTACGGCCTCGTTGGCGATACGCACGGCATGCATCATGCTCTTCCAGTCCACATCCTGCGTCGAGGATCGAGATACTCGCTTTCCATACTCGTTGAACTTGCGGGAGTATACCTCGTAGGCTTCCCGTACTGTGGCAGTCATAGGGACTCGGGTGTCACACACCGAGAGATGCGGGATAACGTGCCCATTGGACAAGGTGATCGCTTCCACCCCGGCCTTATAAATACTCTGCAGCTTCTCTTCCAGTCCCAGAACCTCGGATACTCTGATCCTGTGATCCGGGACTATGCGAAGAAAGCGTACGATTTCTTCGATGGCCTCATAGCGTTCGATCTTCACTGCGAACTTGCGAGCTTGAGAGCGGCAGTAGCCCACAAAGGCAGCAACCCGCTTTCCCAGGAAGCGTTCCCGATTAGCTAGAATCGCCAACCACTCGGGCTCAGGGTCCTTCACCCAGAAACGCTCGGGAGTGAAGAGCATGTCCAGGGCTTCGGTCTGGTTCTGACACAGCAAGTGCAGGTACTTCTGCAGGCTGTGGAGAACCAGATCTTCTTCTCCGGGCTGGTTTCTCTCTTCGAAAGAACCATACTTGATGGTATTCTTCACCCGTTGGAGGAGAATACTTCTTCCGTCGGGAACAAATACTCCCTTGAAGTCCTGGTCACTGGTCTCTACGTTGGTACCATAGAGGTGTGAGCCGTGGACCATGCGAATGATTTCCCTCATTCCGCCCACAACTCTACGAGGCCGGTATTCGGAAAAAGCTGGCGCGCCACTTGGCAGTAAGACCTGCCCACCTCCACGCGCTGCCCGGCCTTCCAGGAGCTGGCGACGTCATCTCTGATTTCCGCTTCCCCGACCTTCTCGGCTTGGGCGGAGCTGAAAGGGAGTTGCGCGGGGCCTCCCCGCCAAATCTGCACCTTCATGAGTTACATCTCCTTGCCGCTCAGACCTTCTTCTTGGACAGCTCAGAGGCTAGTCCCTCTACGGCTGCTTGAAGAACCTCCAGAGCTTCTTCTGTTCTTTCCTCTTCCATGAGCTCACTGGCCCGACGGAAGAGCCGGTCGGATCTTCGTTGGGAATACTCGTCCAGAATCGGCTTTTTCTCGCGCTGGGATTCTTCCTCGTTGAAGAAGAGGACAGCAATACCGAACCACACCATGGCGGCGACGATGCTCCAGGGCTTCACCCAGAGATCGTGGAGAAAGAGATCTCCGAAGAGACCGTTCCACTCGGGAATCAGACCGAAACCCGCCAGGGTCAGACTGGTACCGAGCAGGACAAAGAAGCCGACCAGGAACACCTTGAGCAGCCGGGCCAGCACGATGAGCAGCCGGGCCAGCACGAACCGAACTTGGGTCATAGCCATCCTTTCTTGGTCGCCAGATCGTACATGGTGATTCCGGCGGCTATGGAGACGTTGAGGGAACGAACGGAACCCAACTGGGGGATCTTCAAGATTGAGTCACAATGATACGGCAGTTCCGGCAGGAAGTCAAGTCCCCCTCTTTCATGCCCGAAGATGAGGAGAGGTTTCTCGGGCCAACTGAACTGAGGTAGGGGAATGGATCCCGGGCGGTTGTCGATCCCTACCCAGGTGTAGTCTGAGGGAATCTCTTTTTTAGCCGTATCTAAATCGGGGAAATGGTGGAGGTTTTCGTATAGATAGGTACCAACACATCCTCTCCGGTTGTACCTTTTTCGGCCGATGTAGAAAATCTCTTGGCCGCAAAATGCATTGTGGGTTCGGACGATAGTGGCTATGTTCAGATCGTAGTCGATGTTCAGGATGAGAGTACCAAACGGACGTCGCCGCTGGTCCAATGCTGCGCGGATATCCTCCACGCTTCGACCCTTGAACTCGTCGACTACGTTTCGGGTGTCACTCATAAGCGGAGTATGAGGATCGTCCACTGGGCTTTCCTCCCATTCCAACGAGATACCCGAGTAGCATGGGAACCTTCTTGCTTCCCAAGTCGAAACAGCTGTAAGGCATCACGTAGGACTTCTCCGATACCTTCCACCGATGTTCTTGGGCGAGGCCCATTAGATACTTGCGCAAGCGTAACGCTTGCTCTTGGGGGTCTTGAGTCTCGCTTCCACCCAACAAGTTGGAGTTGATTCTCCGACAACGACCACTGGCGTTGACAGTGACTGCTAGAATAGCCCTTTCGTCCAACCAGCCGCCGGAAAGCAGGGTGTGAAGAGTCTCATTTTCCTGAATGCCAAGGGAACCCATCCAGTCTAGAAAAACCAGGTGGTACCTGGCCATCGGAAGCCGGGTCACAAAGAAATGGAAGTCAGTGTCCCGGTGAACGGAGACTCTTCCCTTCCAGGCATGGGCTTGTTGCACAATGTCGATGGCTGTCCAGGAATTACGTTCCAGGCAATCCAGTCGGTTGTGCTGGTTTCGGTTGAGAAACCACTGTTCCAAGCCCTCGGGCTGCGTGAGGCCGTCCGGCCCTGGAAGAGTCAACGCATAGGTTTTCTTTCTTCGATCCGGAAAGTTCCCTTCAACCAGGCCTTTCAGTGTTTCCCTACAGGCCTGCTTGATTCTACTCTCTCCTGCTGTAAAGCGGGACACAACCGAATACGTCCATGATCTCGTCCAGCGTCCGCTGACGAGTCTCCTGCTCCCAGCAGATCCGGGCGATCATGTCGAGTGTCCACTGGGCGGCCTCCTCGTCGATGTCCTGCCACTCGGGGTGATGCTGTACGGCGAAGATGCGCTGCTTGGGGTAGGCGAAGGCCTCGGTGACCATGGCCCGGCCGTCCCACAGGTTCCCGGACTCGGCCAAGGCCTTCTCCAGATCCCCGTCGTAGACCAGGGCCTTCAGAGGCAGGAGCTGCTCGGCACGTCCCAGCAGGGTACCGCCCTTGGCCAGCACGCTCATCTGGTGATGCGAGCTGGTGACCTCCATGACCCGGTTGTCCGCGGCCAGCATCCCGTGACGGTAGCCGCCGTGATCCTGCCGCAGGTGCTGCACCATGGTGCCGCCGCACATGACGTTCAGGAATTGGCTCCCCCGGCAGATGCCGGTCATGGGGATCTCGTGCTTGGAGGCCATCTCGAAGACGGTCACCTCGCGCTTGTCCCGGGCGGAGCTGCAATGGCTCCCCAGGTTCTTGTGGCCATACAGCTCGGGCGAGACGTCCTCGCCGCCGGTGAAGCATACCAGATCGAATTGCTTGGGGTGGTTCAGGAACTCCTCTCGGTCCCGAGAGAGTTCACCGAGGCTCTCCCAGAAACGGCCGTAGAGACCGTCGTAGTCATTCTCGACGTAGATCTTTTTGCTCATTGTTCCTTCTCCGTGAAGAGTTCCTGACAGACCTCTTCGATCTGATCTTTCTTGGGTTGACGAATCTCGTAGAGCTGCTTGA
>WJJK01000190.1 GCA_014729705.1 Candidatus Altarchaeales archaeon
ATCTTAACGGTCTCCTCAACGCTTTTATCATGCAAATCCTTCTGGAGTATGTAGAATCCAGTGAACCCCTGGCTTGTGACGCGGTTCATATGCACCTTCAAAAACTCCTCACACACCGACCGGTTGGTATACAACAGGAGGGTGGATATGGAGTCCAGCACCACAATGCCCTTATCCGATATCTTGTCGAAAACCTTCTTCAACGCAAGCGTTAATTCATTGAGGTTAACAGGGGAGCTGCAATAAACTATTGAGGGGTCTTTAGGAGGGGTACCGGAGACCTGGCTTGTGTAGCCGTCTACGTAATGAAGAAGGCCCCGAGTCTCATATTCCTGGACCTTCACTTTGAAGTAATTCAGCTGATCCCGAACCGACTGGGGGGAGGAGTCAAGGCACACCCAAACCACGGGTTTCTTGTTAGACAGAAACTCCTTGGTTAAATTCAAACAGAATGTGGTCTTACCCGAACCCACTGACCCGAAGAGAAGAAGAGACATCCCCAGAGGAAAATCCTTAGCATCCCCCCCGAAACTAACCTTCATCTGCTGCATATTACCCCCCACACCCGATCTTCTGTGGGCAATAAATATTGTTTACACATGTTTAATAGGAGAGACGTTTTTTTCCTCGGCTTATATACGATTAAATAATAATATTAAAAAGGGGATTTTACTATGGCAGATGAAATAGCATCAGAGGTAAAAGTTTTTGAAATAAACTGGGAAGGATTCTTCGGCGGAATGCACATGATGAACATAAGAGTACAAAGCTTCGAAGACCTATGCGAAATAGGCGTAATAAGCAACAGACCAGTACTCAAAGAAAAAAACAAAAACATCTACCACGTCGTAGACAGCTCAACAGTATACACCTACAAGAAAAAATAAGGGCACAAAAACACCCTTAAACCCTTCTATTTTTATTTAAGGATACAGAAATATTCTTTTGTCAACCATAACGTTGGGTGTTCTGAAACGGATTTTGGTTATCCCGCCTGCGCGGGGTATGGCCTGTACTGTGACCTCCTCCTGCTCTGTGATGTTTGTGGCAAGCTTCAGGTTAGCGATTGCCGTATCGCCCAGACTCAAGTAACCGTATCTATGTGACACCCCAGACTGTAGATAGGATAGGCTGTAGTAGCTTCGGGTTGGGGTTTGATTGCCTATGTAGCGTATGGTTTGGGTTGTAATCCGAGTGTCTATGGTAAATACTGTTGTGTTGAAGTTTATGGGGTCTGAGCCGGGTTTAAGCCTCATCATCACCTCAAGGTCATCCACCTTAGAGTGGTTTCTCGCATCCCCCCCCACAACATTCACAATCTGTATGCCTCCTGTGACCTGCTCCTCCGTGCCGCGTTGAGCGGCCATGGAGCGGCCCTCCAGACTGCCTGCAGAGCCTATGAGAACCGCCGCAGCCACCGCAGAGACTATAATGATGGCGATGAAAATTATCAGGGTCCCAATACCCATTATGCCTTTGTTAGCTTGAACCAAATGGTGCATGGCAATTTTTCCTCTATTACTATGACTGCGTGAAGGTTTTTTTGGTTTTTGTTTTTTTGGTGGGGCTCTCACGTAGGCCAAAGCTGCACGCGTTGATCGCTCATGACATCAGGCGTCATAACATCTATCTGCGTCATCTGACCCACACGCGGAATGAACCTGATCCTGATCTTCTGATTCTCATCTATCGCATTAATTGTATTGAATTTCAGTTTCACCACATCCCCCCTATTCAGATATCCGTTCTCGTTGTCAGGTCCCTGCTTCACATACTGCACGATAAAATGATGGGTTCCCCCAGACAATGCGCTGAAAAGATTTTTGTCTATAGTCGTGTTGTAATCTAGGTTCTGGTAGGTGTCGGTTGTATCTACTGTGATGACACTGTTGTTGAGGTTGATTGGCTCAGAACCCGACTGCATGCGAATCAATAACTCAAAATGCTGGACACTGTGGTTTTCACTGGCATCGGTTGCCATAAGGGATATGGCTTCAACGCCTGAAGCCACGGATTCCTCGGTCTGAACGCCCGTAACCAAGGCCTTCTGCTGAAGGCTTCCGCCGGTTGTGATCAGAACCGAGGAGGCAACGGCTGCAATCAAAATTATTGCTATAAAGATTATGAGGGTCCCCACCCCCATCAAACCCTTGTTTCTATGTGACTTCACGCGGCCTCACCCCCTAGCCGGTAGGCCAAAGCATAACTCTTTGCCCAACCATCGTATCAGGGGTTGCGATCTCGACCATAGTCAACGTACCCACACGGGGTATGAAGTTGACCCGCACACGCTCATTTTCCGTTATGCTTGTGCCGCTCCAAGACCCAGTAATATTAGTTGCTGTGCAGAATTTAACCTTAATAACGTCGCCCCTGTTTAAGTAACCGTCTTCCTTCACTGGACCCTCCTGAAGGTATTCCACAATAAAATGCGATGTGTCATAGCATAAACCAGTTGAAACATTCCCGTAATTGTATGTAAGCGCAAGAGACTGCGTGTCTAAAGTCAGGATGGTGCTGTTTAGGTTGATTCCCTCAGACCCCGCCTGAAGGCGCATGAGTATCTCGAAGTTTTCAACCGACTTAGGGGTTGCGTCGGTGTCGCTTGCATCGGTTGCTAAAACAGCGATCGCCTCAGCGCCGGATGCTATGCCCTCCTCTGTTTGAACGCCTGTAATCAACGCCTTCTGTTGTAGACTACCGCCGGTTGTTATGACTACTGTTGAAGCCACTGCAGCAACCAAGATAATGGCTATGAAAACTATAAGGGTTCCTATACCCATCAGGCCTTTTTCTTTTTTCCGCGGTAGCTGAATCATGATTTTACGCTTCCAAGTAAGCCGCCAACCCCATTGCTTTGTGTGCAGGACCCTACTATACACACTAAGTTGATATGTATTCTAATATATGCTTTTATTTATAAATGTCCGTTACTTTCTAGATTAATAATGTGGCTTTCTCGTTTTTATGCTTACTCAGCTTTCCTTGGACCTCGTTTTCCACCTCCTTAATTGTTTTCTGGTTTACGTTAAAATCCTTCTGCAAGACCTTCAGAAAATCCCTTATCTCCGTGTGGGGGTCTGTGAGGGATGATTTAAGGGCGTAGGCAATGTATCCCCCAAGCTCCGTCTCCCAGTGGGGGCCATAGTATTCCTTTATGTAGTGGTCTTTGGATTTCTTTATGTAGGAAACCAGGGTCTTAAACCTGTCTCCTAAGGCTAGGTCGGTGAACTCTTTGTACTTCTTTTGGTCGGCGTTTTTAGGCGGCATAGGCGTTAAAAGAGGGATTGTGGTGTCCTCTAAAATAGCTATCTTCATAGTATCCCAGTGTTTCTCTATGGCTCCCGTAGGATAGAGGAGCAGCATAACCTCCTTTACGTATATATCCAAAAAAAGTCTTTTGCCTATGTAGTCTGCGCCTTGATGGGTTATGTTCAGCTTTATTTTATCCAGTAAATCCAGTAGAGCCTGGTGTATCTGCTTGTATTCCGGATGATCCTTGAATTCAGGGCTGGATTGAGTAACTGATATGAAAAGCAGTTTAAAGAAAAAACGGGATATCTCAGGGCCCATGAAATAAAGCGGGAAGAGGGTGTTTAGGAATTTCAGGCGGTCGTTGTTTTGTAGTTTCTCCTCCACCGAGGCGTTCCACTGGGAATCGGCTTTAAGGGTTTCAATGGTTTTCTTGGCTGCATCGGATTCATATCCGGTGAGGGCGTATCG
>WJJK01000191.1 GCA_014729705.1 Candidatus Altarchaeales archaeon
CCCCTCCGCTTCCCCCCCTCACACATAACCTCCTCGATTTCGTCGTTCACCCGCGTGAGTATGTATATCAACTCATTAACCTCCTTAATCATGTCCACCTCATCCAACACCACAATCAATTTCATGCAGTTGCTGTGAGCTACTTTACGCAGTCGGTTAGTGAGTTCCGTTGGAGAGCGACCCTCCAACCTCCCGGTTCGAACCCCCTCCAACGGTTTGTCTATAAGATGCTCCCCCTTCAACTCATCATCCTCAAGCACCCGCACAAGAACCTGATACTTACTGTCATAACCCAGCCTGCAATTCATGTATACTGTGACGACAACCGGGTCACCCCCCTGCTGGGATACCGCGTCAGAGAGCTCCCGCAAAACATGTTTAGTGACGCTAGTCTTACCGGTACCGGTTTTACCGTACAAAAAAATGTTGTTGGGTTTAACCCCCTCAAGAATAGGCGCAAGGATGCGGGTCATCTGCTTGATCTCATTACCCCGGTAAGGCAGCTCCCGCGGAGTATAGTGAGGCGATAAAACACTCAAATCCTTGAAGATCGTGTGGGAAGCCAGGTGTTTAGTGAATAATCCGCCACTCATTTTAGAGGGTTCAAGTAATAAGTTTTCCCCGAATAAAAACACTAGACCCCCTGGAGGCGGTTAATTAATAAACAAGTATACACAATATTTTGACGGCATTTACATGCCCCGAAAAAACTTTTTTTTGGGAGGTGGAACTAATGGTTTTAGATAGAATACTTGGTGGAGGAGGCAAGGAGGAATCCCGCGCCCCGACTGAAATAGACATCGAAGACTACTTAAACGACTTAAGCATAAGAGACGGAAAATTCCTGGAGAACGAGGACGTAACATACGTAAAATCCCTGAAACTGGATTCAGACGGCAAAGGCGTGGGAAACGTGTTAGCGGAACTTGAGAAAAACAACCTCATAGTCTTAAACGTCCGAAACCTTATGGGAAACAAAGTACTATTGAAGGGCGTGATACACGAGCTTCGGGACGCATGCCTTGAGATGGACGGAGACATAGGCCGCATATCCGACCAGAAACTCATACTCGTGCCAGCCGGCATGCGGATACTGCAGAAAGAGCAATAAATAAAACCTTTGGGCCTTAACCCCGGTTATAGGCTCAAACCAAATCTTTTTATTTTAGGGGCTGAACACTGATTCGTTGGGGAAAATCTGTATTCCGTCGTCGGTTATCTTCATAGGCCTCATGTGTTTGTCGAAGCCTGAACCCCTCATCTTAACGATGCTGACTCCAGTGATACGCTCCCCCTGATTCTCAATCGCGTTAAGCCTTACGACCCCCGAGGAGAGGAACTCCTCCATCAGAATCTCCTCACCCAACTGCTCGCTTGTGAGAAGAGTGGTGCATCCTGAGGCTAAAAGAAAGTTCATGAAACCAAGTATTTCTCGTCTGGCGTCCGTCTTATTGTCGTAGAGCATCTTAATGCTTGTTAGGCTGTCTATCACCATGCGCTGGGGCTTATGTTTATTGATGGTATCCCTTAGACTCTCCATCAAGTTTTTAAGGTTGAATTTAGGCGAGGACACGATACCGCTTGTGGATAAAGTCCAAGTCCCGGAACCCACATCCTGCATGGTCTCCACGATATGTATCTTATCAATATCCCATTCAAAGACCCTCATATCCTCCTTCAATTGCTCGGTCTGCTCCTCCAAAGCGATGTAGAGTCCGCCTTCACCCTCCTCCACGCCTTGCATGAGAAACTGAACGCACAAAATAGTTTTACCGATACCCGGCCCCCCCGCAATAAGGTAGGGGCGATTTTTTATGAATCCGCCGCCGAGCATCTCATCCAAACCTTTAACGCCGGTTTTGACTTTTTCCATACCCAAATACAATTACTTCTCGCCTTTTAAATACATCCTCTGGATTTCGCTGTAGCGGGGGCCGGCGGAAGTTAAGGTGCTTTCCATAACCGAGATGAAATCCACATACAATACCCCAAACATTACTTTGAAATACTTGTCTATGAGGCGTTGTAAACCCTTTTTGTCTTCGATTTTTTTTACCCTAGCCAAAGTGAGGTGCGGGTGGAATCTCTTATCCGCCTTAAACCCGA
>WJJK01000192.1 GCA_014729705.1 Candidatus Altarchaeales archaeon
CCCCACTTCAACCTCGCCTTCATAGAGGAATTAGTGGGGGTTCTCAGGGGATTCGAGGATAAACCGACAATCTATTTAACCGGTGCCCATGGGACCGTAGCGCCTGACTGGGTTTTCAACAAGTTCTCTGTGGATTTCGTGATAGCAGGGGAGCCTGAAGAAACCATATACCGTATATGCGCAGGCGAAAACCCAAAAGACGTTGAGGGAGTAATATATATGAGTGGCGGGAGGTTGGTTAGGAATCCGCCTGCCGAGCCCGTTGACTTGGATTCCCTGCCTAACCCCGCATTCCACCTTCTGCCCATGGACAAATACTACTATGAAATAATGGGGGATCACTTCACACTGCTTGAGGGGTCTCGGGGATGCCCCTTTAACTGTGTCTTTTGCTTGAAAAAAATGTATTCAGGATACAGGAAGAAAAGCCCCCAAAAACTCATCGAGGAAATAGATTATGTTGTGGCAAAGCAGGATGTTAGAAACATTTACTTCATCGACTTGGAGTTCACCGTCAACCGGCAGCAGGTTGAATGCGTATGCAGACATTTGATTGAGAAAAAATATTCCCTCCGCTGGTGCTGTCAGACCCGCGCGGATTCGTTAGACGAGGAACTGCTTAAATTAATGCGGGATGCTGGATGCGTGTTAATACATTTCGGCGTTGAAACAGGCGACCCCGATATAATGAGGGATATCGGGAAAAACATCACGTTAGAGGATATTGAGGAGGGCTTCAGGCTAACCCATAAGATGGGTATTGATTCTGCGGGTTTTTTTATGTTCGGTTTCCCGGGGGAAACCAAAGAGAACATGGAGAAAACCATTGATTTCGCCAAGAAACTGAATCCCGTCTACGCGAGTTTCCATTCAGCCGCCCCCTACCCCGGGACTAGAATGAACGAGTATTATCGGGGTAGGCAGGTGTTCCCGTTATGTGTTGAAAACGAATTCAGTTTAGGGGAGCTTAGGGCGGTGGTCAGGCGCGCATTCCTATCATTCTACCTTAGACCCGGATACGTAATATCAAGGATACTGAGGGGCAACCCCCGCTCTTGGTGGCAGCAGATAAAGCTTTTCACAAGATACATCACTAAATCCAAGATTTAGGGGATATATTTGCTTATGCAACCATAGTTAGATGTAAATGGACGCAAGCATCCTAATCCCGGTATACAACGAGCAGGAGATACTCTCAGAATCCCTGAACAGGTTGAATAAGTACCTGGATCTATATGGCTTGGACTGTGAAATCATTGTGTGCTCCAACGGCTCAACCGACGGCACAGAAGACATAGGCAAAGTCCTTGAGGAAAAATACCCTAAACTTACCTTCATTAAAACAGATGAGAGGGGAGTGGGTTGGGCTTTCAGGAAAATGGTTGAGACCGCTAAAACAAATAAATTGGTTTCCGTTGACGCGGATCTTACAACCGATATGGGATTCATACCTCAATCAATAAAACTCTTAGACGACTACGACATAGTGGTGGGTTCAAAGAGGATGGGGGAGCAAAACCGCCCCTTAACCCGGATAATCATCTCAAAGACGTTCATTGGATTAGTGAAACTGCTTTTAGGCCTTTATTTCGGAGACTACAGTATCGGGGCTAAAGCCTACCGCAAAGACAAGATAACCCCCTACACCAAAAAAATAGATCACGGCTCCTCCTACGTCATAGAAGTGATTTATTACGTTAAGGCGGGGAATAATGTGATAGAGATACCTGTCGTATGCTCGGATTCACGGGGGAGTAAATTCAATATCATAGATGAAATAAGTTATCGGGCCGTAAATCTCTTCAGATTCTGGTGGGCTGTGAAATAAAAAAAGGCCGTCAATATTACCCCTGCAACCGTCATTAACCTGCCCAACCAATCCACCCAGGTTTTGGCGAAAACCAATTCAACCTCATTTGATGTGGGATGAACCAGCATGAAGGAGGGTGAAGCCAGATAAATTTGTTCTCCAGAGGTCGACTGCCAGTTGGGGTGGTAGGATACGCTTATGTAGTGGGGTTGGCCGGGGCAGGTGGTGGTAAACGAAATCCTCTCCCGCCCGACATCCTCCACCACCTCACAGGATACGTGCAGGGGGTTTCTTTCAACAGCCGATAAGCGGCCGTCTGAGACCACCTCACCGAATACCGCCAGTTGACTGGGTGTGATCCTCTTGGTATGCACTAAAGGCACGTCCACTAAATCTATTTTCTTAAACCAGTCGTAGAAGTCGGTTTTCCAATCAGAGGATTCAAACAAAACCGGCTTATACTTGGGTACTGTAACGTATTGGTTGGGGTTTTCTGTGAGCTCGTAAACCCTGAAAGGCGGGAATGTATCAATTAATCTGAGGCTTGAAATATTTTCCGCAGCCTTAAAGGCTTTATCGGTTCTTGCTATGTAGTATTGCACGTTAAACAAACGCATGTGTTTCACCCCCCTCTCAAGATCAAACCGGGTGCAGGGGTATTTACCGTGGAAGGGACATGATTGTTGCCTGCTGACCTCGGATTGCACGTAGAAGACGTAGGGAGAGGAGGGGGAGGACTGCATGTATAATCCTTCAAGGGTTGAACGCCCCGAGAAAAGAGGAATGGACTCAAACGCCCTTAACGTGCCTGCGGCGTTGTGGGCGGTGTTGTGTTCATAGACTACGCGGGGGTCGGAGTAATCCCCCGAAACCGCCTCATTAACCTTTTTGAATGCCGGCCAAAGGGTTTTTTTCTCAAAACCCTGGTAATTCCAGCGAACCCAATCGTGTATGTAGCCTTCATATTTGCCGTCAAACACGTCCTCCAACAAATCCGCGCCGGTGTGAACCAGAGAGTCTTTTTTACTTACAAAGGACCGGCTTAAAGCCCGATGATCATGCACCCAGAAAACAGTTAACAGAAGAACTAGCACAGGAATAAGCCAGACGCCCTTAAGGTTGCGTGACAGCCGGGATACTGTTGCCGCTGAGACGAGAAAGACTATGAGGTAGGTGAAGGGTAAGAAACGTATGTCCACTACGCCAAGCAGGCTTGCGAAGTTGAAAAAAATCATGCAAAGGAAGGTGGTGAAAGAAAAATACTTCATTCTATCATCGTCTGAAAAGACAACCCCAAGAAGGGTTAACGGCGCGAATAATAACAGGATTAGTCTGCGGGCGTGGAAGGCATCCCCCCAGAGGACGTCGGATACAGCGCCCACCAAGTATGTGTCGTCTACGTGTCGGGGGAAGTTGAGAAGCGAAACATCCAGGACGCATAAAACCAAAAGCAGCCCCAAAAGAAATGCAGCCGCCTTCACCAGACGGTCTTTGAATGAGAGAACCAGTCCAACAAAATACAGGCCTAGGAAGGGCCAGATGATGGGGGGGACGAGCTCCTCTGAAATGATCCAAACAAGGTCATAGGAGGTGGTGTAGGGTAACCCGGATAAAAGCGGCAGAATCCAGAAACCACATAAAAGAAAGGAGGGTACATAGACTTTAGCGAGGTATTTCACGCGCCTGAGGAAGAGGCCTGTGAACTCCTTTTGACGCTCCCAAAATCCAGGGAAAACAAGGATTATTGATGTTGTGACTACGAAAAGCACAGTGTATACGTGGGTTAAAGCCACTAAAGCCAAAAGTATTATGTTTAAGACTACGTGCCTGTCTTCTTTGAGGCCACGGTATAGGGATCCGAGGAAAAGGAACGCCAGCGCGAGGCTTATGCCGTAGCTGAATTCCCCTGCCAAGGTGCTCGGTATGTTTCCACCCCACATGCTGTGGTTCTCCATATAAAGGAAGGGCAGGGTGAATACGGCGGCTATCTGGGGGGCGGGGAAACGATAACCTAAGAACCGCATAGCCTGGTACGCGCATAAGGGCAGGAGGAAAACCCCCAATACTGTTATGAGTTTAAACGCTATTTGAAGAGGCAGGACGTAGGATAGCAGCGCTATCAATACGAAGGGCAGGGGGAAGTAGAACTGGAAAAGCGGCATCCCCGCATACCAGCCCGGCATCCACCCGATGACTTCCGCCTTTGGCAGAAGATGTTCCTTCAGGTATTTGGCGGGGTAGTAGTGGCTTGCCATGTCCCCTCCGGCGGTGATTGTTTCAAGAAACATTAAATCCGGGGGGAAGGTTTGGATTAAATATAAATAGATTGCGGTGAAGCATAGGAGGGTTGACGCCGCCTGCCCTAAATCCCAGTCAACCTCTAAACTGAATCCCGAAAAGATTTCCCTGAAATCAATCTGGAATTTTAGTTTGCGTCTCACGATTAAACCTGTCTATTGTTTTTTCTTCTCCCCCGGCTGCCCGCCCCTAAACTGCAGGTAAATGAAGCCGGCTACAACCAGCATCAATAAAACAAAAAAGATAGGCATATAGGTTGTGGGGGACAGCATTTTTTTCTCCTCCTTCACCTGTATCTGAGCGGAGGATATAAAGCTGTAGTGGTAATCATCTTCGTATTCGATGACCGCCATTATAAAGTAGGTGCTCTCAGGCAGTGCGCCGAAATTCTCGATCATTATGGTTTTCTCCGCGGTTTCCTGGGCGGGCACGTGAACTTCCGTCTCGTATACGCTTGATTTAAGTTCATCGGGGAGGATGAAGCGGACATTAACCCTCTGGGGGGATGAACCTTTGTTTAAAATCTCTAGAGTAAGGGGAGTCGACGCCTCCCCGTAGATGACTGCGGGCTTCATTCTACTGCGTATTAATTGAGGCCGGGATTTCCCTATCCTCATCAATCCGGCTGTTATCGTGGAAAAAGGGTAGGCGTTCGCATCCGAGTAATGGGTTTTCAACACAACAGGGTACGTCCCATCAAGGATTGAATCAGGCAGGCTCACGTTAAATGAAGTCGCGTGGGGGGAGTGTGGCGCAAGCGTGCCTAAGTATCTTGAGTCGGCTGCGAATCCGTGGGGGAGTATCAGTTCAGCCCGCACGTCATGGGCGGCTTCATCCCCCTGGTTTATTAGGGATGCGTTTACTTGAGCGGAATCGTCTTGGAGTTGTCTGGGAAGATTTAGGGTGACTTTCATCTGGATAAAGGAGGCGGAAACTATCAAAGGTAAAACTCCTAAAACAAAAAAAACATGAAATCCCCGATTCATTGATTCCACCTATTTAAATTGAGAGTATAAATAATACCTTAAGCCATATAAAATGATGACGTCATCCGATAAAAAAGGCCAAGTCATACTTGAAAAAAGCGTTTTATACGCTGTCACTGTTTTGGCTGCTTTGGTTGCGCTGCTTATTTTATATCGGATGGGTGTTTTCTCAACCTTCTTCATTGATTCGGGGATAGCGGGGTTCAGCGTGGTTGAGGTAGAGGATTACGTGGTTTCCGCCGACAACCGGATACACTTGGTTCTTAGGAATACCGGTGTCAGCGACGTTGAAATACCGCCAAACAATGTCTACGTTAAAACCCGTTACGTGGACTGCGGTTGGGGCGGGGAGTTCGCAGACGGAGTTGATGATCTGAAGCAGCAGGAGATTAAGGTTTATTCAGTGGATTGCAGCGGGGCTTCGCCGAAGTTAACCAGCGTATACCGGGTAGGAGACCCCTATACCCTTGATGTGACGATTAAATACCTTAACCCTGACACAGGCAAGACCCATGAGAGTGTCGGTAAAGTGTGGGGTAAGTTGGAGTTGGAAACCGATGTTAGGTTCGCTTCAACCACAACCACGACGCTTAAATGCCGGGAAGTGGACTGTGACGAGCCGGGAACTATAGACGATGATTGCACGATACTTGATCCAACTCCCGGCTCCGAGGAACCCACTGACTGCACATACTGCACCACAGACAATAAATGCTTTGAGAGAGGCAACTGCGGAAATGCTTGTTCAACCGACTTGGAATGCGAGGAACTGCCGCAAGGATACGATGGCATAAATTTCTGCACCGAATGTGACGAGGCGAACCAGGTATGCGAAGAACCTGAGGATCCCGAAGACGACTGTGGACTGCCATGCCAAGACCCGGAAACATTAAGCACAGACTGTGAGATTGACTGTGAATACTGCTTCAAGGGATGGTACGGTAATTACGTGTGCGTCGAAGAAGGCCAGTGCGGGCAAAGATGCGCAAGCAACGAGGAATGCGTGGACAACATACCGCGCCCGTCTCTTGGAGGGCGGATAAACATCTGCCCCTGGTGCGACCCAACAGAGAGGATATGTAGAGAAGATGACTGTGGGAAACCCTGCGACCCAAATAACCCAAACGAGTGTCAACGCAACTGCGAATGGTGCGGACCAAACATCTATGGGGAATACGTATGCCAGGAAGAAGAACAGCAGCTAGACGTTGAGTTCATCGTGCACAATGAAAGCGGCGGGGAATTCGTATTAGCAAATGAATTAATCAAACTCAACCTCACAGCCAAAGCCCACCAGGGGGTGGACGAGCTGTGGGTCAGCGAAAAAGTGAAGGTCGAGGAATTCAACTACAACTGCAGAGACCGTGAAATAGTGGTCGACGGCGATAAAGTTGAGGACATAGAGATTGGAGACATCACAGACCCCCTCACGGACGCCCCAAACATTCCCTGGCGCATTGGAGACAACCCCAGATACTGTGACGAAGGAAAATGTGAAATAGAGTCCATAGAACATAAATACGTGTGGGACGACACTGAATCCGAGACCGGCGTAAACCTCTGCTACTGGGCGATAGCCCGGGAAGACGATGAGATAGGGGAAGGCAGATACAGCCGAATCGAATGCGACTGCATAAAAATAGGGATCCTGGAGGTCTACCTCGTACAACCTAAACCCCCACCAC
>WJJK01000193.1 GCA_014729705.1 Candidatus Altarchaeales archaeon
ATAAATCTTTGAGGATACCCTTAGTTCAAGGGGAATTAAAGCCTGTGGAGAAAGTGTAAGACCAAAGCAAGGCACACGTTTTGCTGAGGCAGTTTCAGTGAAGCAGGAAGAAAACATGAAATTTAGCTCTTGCTAAATTTCATGTTTTTCAGAACGGAGCGAGTGTCTGATATACTTGATCTCATTGGGAAGATAGGGGAGACAGAGGATGCTCTACTCGAGCGGGTGTTTGTCTCTCCTATTTTTCATGGTGACACGGTAGCGACTAGAGTAAGCGGTATGACCTACACGCTGAAGATCCCGCGTACGCCTCCAGGTTGGTACCTGCTGAAGGCGACGGATCACAAGCATGCTAAGGTAGTAGAGACTGCTGGTATGGAGGATATCGAAGCTTATTTGAAGCACCTTGAGCGTGTACGTCTTATCATGGTATCACAGACAGAGGAGATGTGCCACGCTCTTCCTATGAAGGTGAATAAACAGGGATTCGCTCCAACGGAGCTTTTGCCTGTGTTCCTAGTGGATGATCGTCCCATGGATTTTGATCGTATCATTTGTCGGTTTGATGGAGCCAACATCTGGTTCGAGGATGTCGACATGGGTAATGACCCGGCGAAAGGCGAGTATCTTCGGGAGCAATTACATAGGCTCGGGGATCCGAAGACGCTGCAGTTCGCCGGGCTCAATTTTGAAGAGAGGGCGGCCTACGGTATCCGTTTTGCCGTCGATAAGAAAATTCGTGAAGAGGAGCGTAAGCATTCTGTCCTGGGGTCTGTTCAGGGGGACGTGGAGCACGCAGGCGGGAAATTCATTAGTGTGCTGGAGCGTAGAGATCATATCCAGGTCACTTTTGAGGTGGACGGCGATAGATACACAAGCACAGTATCTAAGACACCACAACATGAGATTATTTCCGCGGGCATTTGCCTATCGGGCATGGACCGTGATTTCGACCTTAAGAGTCTTGTGACAGTTATGCGCGAGGGGCAGACTCGAGATCTCATACATAGGTGGTAACTGATGAAAGAAAAGAAGGTGGCGTGATGGCTATATATTCACAAGAGGGATTCGTCGAGGATTGCTGGTTCGTGTACGGTAAGAAGATAGGCCCTCTATATGTTGGTTGGATGAAACATCATTCATCGGGGAGCGCTGGCAGTGTATCGTTTGATCTAGAAAAGGTCATAGATCATCCTCATTTCATAGGATGGGTACATACGCACCCCGGAGAAGGCTTCGTACAACCCAGTAACACCGATGATAAGACCATGCGAGGATGGGTCATAACTCAAGGGCATCCTATGCTGTGTGGGATATCCTCTGGAAGAGCTCGAAAAATGTACGAGTATCGCCGTAAGTCGCCGAGGGGCCCTATTATTTGTTGCGGAGCACGCTCGTGGATTATCAAGAGTAAACTTTTATTGAGTTGGAGTTCTTGTGGAAAAGATACTTCCAGTTAAGGGTGAACTATCCATCGATATGAGAGCGCGACAGTGGTGCGAGCTCCCCTACCCGAACCATCCGAAAGGATGCCCTAACTACAATAAGAGAAAAACGTGTCCTCCAATAGTTTCTACTGTCAAAGAAAGATTTGATCTACAAAAGCCTCTCTGGGTGGGTGTCGTAGATTTTGATCTTGCTGCTCATATGGAGAGGATGCGTGAAAAGCACCCTGATTGGAGTGCGCGTCAACTTGCGTGTGTGCTATATTGGCAAGCTGGAGTAAACAGAAGGTTGAAGGATTTGACTCTTAGCTTCCATAAGAAGAACAAGGGGACGATCTATACTTTGTGCCCCGAGGCGATGGGAGTCCATGTCCTTAAGACGATGCGTCGCCTCGGGTTTAATATCCGCCGGAATCCAACACAGATCGTATACAAAGTATCTCTTATAGGATACCCTAAATGATTTCACAGTTTGAGGGACCATTAAAACCTGGCATGCTGTTGAAGGTTCCTGTCCATAGAGGGAGCGATGATGAGGTAATAGGTTGGATAGCTATAGAGGTTATGACTGCTGTAGATAGGATAGGAGAAGAGATATACTATAGAGTAGCGCTCTTGGCAAAAGAACTGCCTCGTCCTGAGTTTGACTGTGTGTTTGATATATACAAAAGCACATATGTGTTTAATAAGTCTAGTAGACATGAAATATCTCGAGAAGACCTCCCCTTGTTGGCTGGAGCCCGGTACCATACTGAGAGATATAGAGAACTCTTGAGTGAGGGTTTTTAGGTGGGATCAGATATATTCCTTGAAGGAACTCTTATCAAAGAGACCGTATGTATTCATGGTGAGGTCATTAATATTCTTATTGAATTGACTCGAGGGGAAAGCCCACAGCAGATTAAAGATCTAGTTATTGCGTCTGAAAAGACGTTGACTGAGAATGACTGGACTTTCAATCGGTGTTGCTTACCTGAAACGGATACTTATATAGAAGTCAGAGGTATCGTGCCTTGGGAGGAGTTGCCCCTGTACGTACATTGGGATTACTTAACGCCAAGATTTCAGGAGTTACTGAAAAATGGCTGAGCAGCTAAAAGAAGGCTCATTATATCTTATGAATCTACAACACCTAGGACGTGATGTAGACGTACTAATATTTGTGAAAGAAGGGCGGTTTATCGCTCTTGCTACAAGTATTGTCTGCTCATCAAAAGATATAGCGTTTAAGGATATTAGAGTGGATGTATCTCCTACAGATTCTGATTATGTGCGTGCTAGGGAGATGCCGTGGGAAGATCTACCTCTCTACATGGAATGGCCTGAGCATCATCCGTTATATAATAGACTCTTATCGGAAGGAAGTACGAATGAACACACTGGTACATGAGCAGGTCTACAGAGGAGAGGCCCTCCTGGAGAAGATGGCTGCGCAGTCGTTTGTTGTTTGTGGCGCTGGTGCTGTGGGGTCTAATATCGTCAACAACATGACTCGTCAGGGCTTCCAGGGACTAACTGTCATCGACATGGACCGCGTGGAGGACCATAACCGTCATACACAGGTCTGGACTCGGCGTGACAAGGGACAGTTGAAGGCTGCAATGCTTAAGAACCACGTCTTCACGAACATGGGTATCAGCATCGAGGCTGTGACGCGGAAACTCGAAGAGTCAAATGTGAAGAAGATGCTGCCAAAGGGCTCTATCGTGGTGGACGGTTTTGACAATATGGAGAGCCGAAAGGTTGTCACGGACTACTGCAAATCCAGCGGCATTGAGTGTCTTCATGTGGGTCTGGCGGCAGATTATGCTGAGGTCATCTGGAACGAGCGCTATCACGTACCGAAGAACGTTGTCGCCCAGGACGTGTGTGAGTATCCTCTCGCGCGAAATGTCATTGTGATTGCTACGGCTGTTGCGACTGAATGTCTCATCCGGTATCTTGGTACAGGTGAAAAGCGCAGTTATATGGTTACCTTGGGTGACCTCAAGATTGAGGAGCTAGTTTGAGCCTTTTTGAATTTCTACGCTGAAACACTTTATTCGTGTGCCCGGAATGCGTATATTAAGCTGTTGAAAAGAGGGCGGATTTTTGCTGTGAGTCAGATATTATTGATGAGGACCACTAGGTGGCTAAGTATTTCGTGGCATATCCTATTTCGTATGACTGCAATCTTCGGTGCGACTATTGCTTTCATCGAGAGCATCATGAGAATAACTATGCTGAAAAACGGATCTTCACAGTATCAGATTGGTGTCGGTTTCGTGATACCCACTTAAAAGATGCTGAAGACATACTTGTTCACTTCCACGGCGGCGAGACTTTCCTTCCTACGAACATCAACACCATCTGCTCTTTCATGCGTCAGACAACCATGGAACGCGTGGATTTTCTTACAAACGGCATCCAAGACCCCAAGCATTATCGGAGGATGCTAGAGTTCAATGACCGTATACATCGCATAGGTTTTACCTTCCACCGTAAGATGATACGGGATGTGCCCCAGCTGGTAGAGGCCTTTGAACGCAATGTATACATGGTCCGAGATATGGGTATCCCTCTATACGTGAAAGAGTTGCTCTTTGTAGACCTGCGCGACGAAACTCTGGAAGCTAAGAGACGTTGGGAGTCTGAAGGCATCCAGTTCAAGATACAGGATTTCAAGGGCTACGATAGGGGAAGGGATTTTGCAGAGTTCCAGAGGTATGAGGCTCGAGACTATCTCTATATCGACTCCGAATACAAACGTGGAGGAGCTTATTGTGCCTGTGTCAAGGGTTATAAGAACATCCTCATCCGCGGACACTGGAATGATGGGGATGTCCTGGCGTGTTTTGAGGATGGAACTGTGGTCGGCAATATACAACAAAATTGGTACCACCCAGGCTACAAAGTGTACAAGGACTTCGATAAAGGCCGTATCGATGTCATAGGCGTTCCTAAGCTATATAGAGGGACGTACGACCGCGACCTGTATAAACCCGGTCAGTGCGGATCAAATTAATATGAGAGATGAATATGTACAGCACCTCAAACAACGAGTTGATGCTGCTAAGGACTTTACTATTCCCGCGGGTATTCGTGAGGGCGGCTATCGTTGGTGCCTTTACGTATATAGTAACCTCTGGCGCACAGAGCCCTCAGAGCTGGAACTGTTGGATAAAGCGGCACTCCTTGCCGTATATAAGAATCTCCAGGAATTTCACACCCTATTTTGGCAACGGTCAAAGCTCTTGTCCCTTGATGACGATAAGCTCATGGCGTACAAGCAATTCCTGATACGCATGATCATGGTCACCAGGGATTGGCACCATTTTCTTATTTCGCTCCATCTTATCCGGAATTTCCGGGAGCGTCGATTTTATGTGGGTGACTACGAGGTCGAGAATCTCCCAGGCCTCAAGGAGTACATAAGGTGATATTATGTCAAAGATAATTGATATAGGACCAGGTACAGGAGTTCATATGTTTTTCTGCCCAGGCTGTCAGTGCGGGCACTGGTTCAGCACGGACGGCAGTTTTCCTGGGTGGGAGGAAGGAAAGCCTAAGACCGCTCCTGTATGGACATGGAACGGGGACAGAGATAAGCCCACCGTCCGTGCGTCTGTGCTGATGAAGCACGGTCAGGGGATAGTATGTCACAGCATGGTCACGGATGGAAACATCAGCTTCATGGCTGACTCTAATCACGAACTATCCGGGAAGACTGTAGAGCTTCCAGATTGGGATTTTGATGATGAGGAGAAGGTGAAGAAGCTATGGAATCCACAAAAGTCGGATGAGGATAAAGATGCCTGAAGCACGTGTAGAGGACGGATATCAGTTCGACGCGAAATTCGACTGGTGGACTAAGGATCATCTCGAGAATTATCGTGCAGTGAAAAGGTACTTTGACGAAGCAATGCCTGGGAAGGCCCTACGGTGCATGGAGGTTGGTGTCTTCGAAGGGCGCTCGATGATCTGGTTCATCCGGAATTTCCTGTGTGAGCGACCGGCTTCATACTATGAAGCTGTAGAGCCCGACCCGGCCCCGTTCTTTATGGATAATTTCAAGAAACTTGTAAAGGATTATCCAGACGTCACAATACATCATTATCAAGAATACTCTGAGTTTCGGCTTCCTGATATTTTAGGTGACATAGAGCGTAGTAGGGGCCCAGAATTTGACCTTATGTACTATGATGGTGACCATAACGCTCAAGGTCTTCTTCGAGACATGGTGATGGGCTGGGAGCTCCTCAAGGTCGGTGGCGTCATGCTCGTCGACGATTACGAGATGGAGGCTACAGATCCCTGGCACTACATCAGCCATAAGGAATTTCAGGAACACCCGCGCGCCAATTTCCAGCACCCACGCGCTGCCGTCGATGCATTCCTGTCGATATATCGTGGCCTTTATGACAGACTCGTAGACAACTTCCAGGTGGGCCTTGTGAAGCGCGTACACCTGGGCGCTAAGAATCTTGACCACGGAGATGAGACGCAGGGTCAAAACGGTGAGGGCAAGTTCGAGTATCATGCGAAGAAGGAGGAGATATGAATCGCAGAGACTTCTTGAAGGGGACTGCAGCATCTGCGGCAGCGTTGCCGACGGTCAACCTGAAGCTGTTGGAAGACGATAGTGTCGAGATGGTACGCGTGAACAACGAGTTGTGTAAAGAGCTGCAGAGATTGTTGGTGTATAAGCTCTCGAGGTACAGCCCTCTTCGTCTTTATGGTATCGAAGTTGATATTCGAGAGGAGATATTTCTACGAGTTGACGGCAACAAGATACAAGCGCCCTATCATGAAGTGAAGTATATCAGAGAAGACGGTACATTGGAATCTCGCCTTTGCAGAGAAAACCAAACCTTGGTCTACCCATTCTTCGAGCTTGCATTCAACCCAGAACTCCCGTATGACAAGTACAGGGCCTACTCCGACCTTGACCGACTTGACCTTCTTAATACGGCGGCTGATTCCTTTGTTCGTTCAGAGAGTGAGATCTGGCGTAAGCTTGGACCGCTCAGCCCGCATAGAAGTATCCGTTACTGTTTAAGGATACCTGCAACAGTCTTATGCGCTGCGGATATGAAAAGACGTATGTTAGGCTTTTCTATTTTCGAGCATCTCGCGGCGGGTTCTGACTGTAGGATTTAGAAAAGGAATATCCCAATGATCAAAAATGAAGTTACCGTCCAAGATGTATGCAACCTATTCAATGAGATCATAGCTAAGGATCCACGGTGTGCTGAAGATTTGATTGAGGCAAGAGTTCAGTGTAATAATGTTATCCTAAATCACCCGACGATACAGGTGCGCCAGTCTTGTGAAGACCAGTACCCAAAGGTTGGTCTTTTGGGATTTCTTAATGGATTGTTCGGTATCTCTGAAAACGGGATGGGGGCTCTGTGCGCTGTGTATGATGATGACGGCAACCTGCAGAGTTTGCAGCCTACTGATACTGTGGAATTCACCGATCAGGAGTAGCTATGTTTTATAAGGGTACGATGAAAGACGATGGGATAGATATCACTATCAAAAACAATCCAGAGCATGTGCTTGCTCCGGATGATTGGGATATGGTGATGGGTGTTAAGTTTGAGAAGATAACGCCAAAGGAGTACAAGAAGTGGTACAACGATTTGATCCGTAGACGTTGGAAGGGTCGAAAAGCTGAAATTATTGCTCTGGCAAAAGAAGGTCTGAGGAAAGACATTAAGTTGAAGTGTTTTTGTCCCAATACATGTGACTATTGCCATGCCAATCTAGCAGCGGATTTCCTGAATAAGCTGGGCTCGAAGCTTCAATCTTGAAATAGTTCTCAACAGAAACACTCTAAAATAGTATATTATGAGGGTGAGACCGGACACAGAAAAAACAGCTTGTACGCTTTGCGGGAGAGATATACCTGAGCGTCGGTATGTAGAGAAGCATCATCTTACTCCACGCTCAAAGAAGGGCAGGGAGACCATAATCGTCTGCAGTGACTGTGGGAATCAGGTACACAGGTTGTTTACGAATAACGAGCTACGGGACACGTATAACACTGTGGAGGTTTTATTAAGTGACCCAAGGATGCAGAAGTGGATTAGGTGGATCCGGAAACAACGTTTCGGAGTATGCCATAAAACGAAGAAACGAAGAAGATGAAAAAAATCACTTTTGATAAGAATGAATATAGCTATCTTGCAGTAAAGATGATTTTTGGACCGCGTAGTCCTTTTCTGCATGAGTTGAGCCCTTTTGCATTCTCTATGTTTAAGAAGCAGCCTCTTGATGTTCTTGAGATAGACATGATGGAGGAGGGGGTATACAATAAAAGGCGTAATTTGCTTATCAGCGGCGAACGTGCTCTTATAACTTCTCATGTAGAACCTATGTCAGATGTAAGTCGTGTGATTACGTTTAAGGATCCAGCCAATAAAGTACTAATATCCGACACGCTTTATTCAGATCAGGAATTCAAGACCTTTGAAAATGATTTTGATAGCAACACGCGAGCTAAGGTAAACAACGTCGGTCTTTTGATACAAACGCTACATCTGTGGGATTTGACATTTCTCCCTCTTTTTGTGTCTGAATTCCCGAATATTACAAAAGTCCTTTTGAATCACCCTGAATTTTTGAGTAGTAAGCGGAGAAAGATAGATGAGCGAGACAAATCAAAAGATTGACTGGAAGCACCTCTTTGAGGGGTATAGCAAAGAGATTCCTATAGTCTTGCACAACTTTCCTGATCCTGATGCAATAGCATCCGCGATGGGTATACAGCATGTGCTGAAGCACCACGGGCATAAACCGGGGAGCATATACTACACGGGGGAAGTATCCCATCCTCAAAATAAATCTATGGTGACTCTTCTTAACCTATCTCTGATAAACTACGAAGAGGAGCCCTTTGAAGATGGTCAGAAGGTTATTCTGGTGGACACAAACAACGTAGGGCCGGGTTCTAATCAGGATGTGATTAATCCTGATCGGGCTTCTGTAGCTGCGGTAGTAGACCATCATAAGGGTAAGTTCCCAAAAGGGGCTAAAGTTGATAATCGTTTTGTAGGGTCGACAGCATCTATCGTTTATGATTATCTACAGGACTGTGCTTTTGATTTTGAGACTGACGATGGAAAGCTTTTAGCGACAGCTCTGATGGTAGGTCTGTTTACGGATACCAATTCTATGATGTCTGAAAGTGTGAGTGAGCTGGACATCGAAGCATATCGTAATCTTCACATGTATGTAGATCGACAGAAGCTTGTATCGATTATGGATTATCCGCTACCAATGTACCTGTTTGATCTGCGTCAAAAAGCTTTCATGGATGAGAACAAAGAGATCATAGAGTCTACCATCATAAGCGGTATAGGTCGTATCTCACAGTCTAAACGAGATGCCCTTCCGATTATAGCTGATGAGTTCTTACGTATGACGGGTATCATGACCTGTGTTGTTTTTGCTATCATAGATGATCACATTGATATCTCGGTACGTTCTAAGGACGTGGCTTTGGATGTAGGAGATTTCGTCCAAAAAGTCTTTGGTTCTGGAGGAGGTAAGCATGGCTCCGGGGGAGCTGTTATACCGCTGGGGTTCTTCTCCTCGAACGGGGATAAAGCAATAGCAGATGACACGTGGGAGTTAGCTAAGCGGCTTGTGTTCACGAAAGTAGAAAGCAGTGTGAAGGGGGAGTAATTGCTCTGCAGGAAAGAGGCACAGCGCATATATGAGATGTCCTCTAATGATAAATTGCTAGAGGCGTACCGGACTTTCCCTAAGAATTTGAATTATCTTGATGCGTTAGAGGAAGCTATCAATCAAGATTTCACAGAAGAGCACCTCTCAGCGGTTAAGAAATTTTGGATGTGTGAGTCCCCCCACTCTATGACACTGTCCTTGTACTCACATCGAGTTGGGACGTATGCAGTAAAACGTGAGAGAGCAGAATGCGGGCACACATGTCATATTACGTTCGTGCCCGATGAATGGTATTTTGATAAGTATGATAACAGAGATATAGAGTGGCATAGGTGGTGGGGAGGGGCAGAGCAAGGAGGGGCGGAGCAGATAAAGTTTCTTAACTCTGTAGTTATACCTTTTATGAACTCTATGGGGACTTATAAGGATGAGATACCTCTTGTTATATCTCTTTTCCCTGAGTTTGCGTCCTATGCTATGGAGAATGATTTCGAGATAGAGAAAGAATCATACGAAGAGGAAGATGATTGGGGAGACGATGACGAAGACGATACCTGATATACAGCGTTTTTATGACCACCCGTATGTGATGCATAACGAGTGGAAAGACCTTGTTATATTCAACTACACGCACGGATGTCAGTTCGACCGTGCATGGGATGAGGTCACACGCGCTGCTCGG
>WJJK01000194.1 GCA_014729705.1 Candidatus Altarchaeales archaeon
ATTCTTTTTTTTCTGCTTTAAACCGTATACGTGGCCGACTGCGGGGGCGATAAAGATTTCATCCCCTGCTAATTCGTAGTAGGCTACCTGTCCCTGTCTCCTCTCCTTCGGAGCTCCTAAGGCGTTGGCTATTCTTTTCGCGACGTTAGGCTTCTCAGTAACAATGAGGGTGGGCATGGTTCTTTATATTCACGTCGATTTATATATATACGCTTTGAGTCGAGCCGAAAAAAAAATGGATGTTAAAATCAAGTTGGGTTTGTCTGACGTGCCGGGAACGCTTCTTAAAGTGCTTGACCCCATATCTCGGCACGGCGGCAACATACAGACAGTTCACCATACGAGGGGGGATGTTGAGGATGTTGGAGTGGAAATCGTGTTCGGAGTCAGGGATCAGAGGAACCTGGATTTCATCGTCAAATCCCTTGAGCAAGAGAAAATCCCGATATGGAACATCCAGGTTGAAGGCATCCAATACTACAACAAAAAAAGCGTGACATTCATTTTCATAGGGCACGTTATAGACCAGGACATACAGGATACCGTTGACCGCTTGAACCGGCAGGGACTAGTTTTAGATGTTGATGTGCGCATGAGCGACCCTAACTCGGAGTCCGCGGTCCTGCTTAGGATGCACGTTGACTCAGGCAAGTATAAATCCCTTCAAGGGGAGATAAAGAAAATAGCTGACGAAAAAGATTTTCTATGCGTTAACCAGGTGGTAGGGGGTTTGTTAGAGTGAAGAAAATCCGGATAACCCTCATTGGATTCGGCGTGATAGGTCGGGGATTCATTGAAACCCTACACTCAAAACGCGGGCTGCTTCTGAAACAGGGACTGGATTTTTCCGTCACATGCGTTTGCGAGAAAAACGGATCCATAATATCCGACGCCGGATTGGATTTAGAGAAACTCCTTGAAACCGAATTCAGCAGACACCCTGATTTCACGGAAACACCCACACTTAAAGCCATATCCTCCCAACCCGCGGACATACTGGTTGAATGCACTCCCGGAGACATAAAAACAGGGCGACCCGGATTAGACCACATAAATGAGGCATTATCCTGCGGCATGCATGTTGTCACAAGCAATAAAAGCCCCATAGTACGGGGATACCGGGAATTAGCTGACCTCTCCCAAAAGACCGACAAGAAGCTTTTATATGAGGCGACTGTGGCAGGCTCAATACCCCTCCTATCGCTGAAAAAACCCGCCCTAGCCGGATGTGAAATCAAAAACATATACGGGATCCTAAACGGCACAAGCAACTTTGTTTTAAGTAAAATGGCTGAGGAGGGCGTGGATTTCGAACTCGCCTTAGACGAAGCCAAACAACTGGGTTACGCGGAAACCGACCCCACCTACGATGTCGAGGGAATAGATACCGCAGCTAAAGTAGTGATACTCGCCAATTATTTCATGGACGGGAACCTTAGTTTCGAGGATCTACGGGTTGAGGGCGTGACCAAGATAACCCCTGAGTCGATTAAGCTTGCAGGCGAACACGGCTATCACATAAAGCTTTTAGGGGATGTGAACTCAAGGTCGGTGACGCCCCGCCTGATTCCAATCGGACACCCCCTTGACGTTTCAGGCTCCCTTAACGCAGTCTTAATTGAAACCGACCTGGCAGGCGAAATAACTTTGGTGGGGGCGGGAGCGGGAGCGAAGGAAACCTCCCAAGCCCTACTCTCCGACGTCTTAAGCATTGCATACTCTATTCAGTCAACCTCAACCCAGTAACTGAACTCATCAAGCTGCTTCCTTAAAACCGCGGGGGTTGACCTACCATAGCTGGAAAGCCACCCGGACTCAGGGTATCTTTTGGGTAGAGTCTCGTCTATTACCTGGGCTTGGCATATGAATTCAGCAAGCCCCCTACACCTTATCAGGCTTTTCTCTGGCTTGAAAACCCCCGCCCACGTGGCCCACACCTTAAACACTGTGTCAGGGTATCTGCCGCCCCCCAAATCCACTGCGAAAACATCACAGCCCTTGATGTGTTTTAACACCCCTTTGATGGCGCTGAAGCTTCGAGCATCCGCACACACGAACTCAACCTCCGGGGTTTCTCCAGCTAATTCACTCAACCTGCGCCTGCAGTCTCCGCCCTTATCCACTAAAACAGTTTTTCCCGCCTGGTTAATGTAGGTTTCCGTGCTCTGAGCTCGGTGGGGTCCTATCTCCAAAACCACGTCGCCTTCCGCCACAAGCTCGCCTAACCTTTCCCTGTAGACCTTGACGTCGTATGCAAGCTCAA
>WJJK01000019.1 GCA_014729705.1 Candidatus Altarchaeales archaeon
GAGCCTGATCCCTCCATGATTTGATCGTTTTTTTTGTAGGCCACCGGTAGAAGCTGTTGTTCAACTCAACTGAATCGAACACGCTTCGATAATATTCAAACCATTTTTTTCTAGCAAGATTTTTTGGGTAGAACTTTTCCCGCCAGTGTTTATAGTCATAGCCTGAAGTGCCGACGTAGTACTTCATCTATTGCCTCTCCACTTGTTTCATATCCTCTTCAAAGATTCGCCTCATCTTGGGGAACCGCATGGCCGCCGCAGGGTGAAAGGTTTCAACGTATCTTATCCCCTTTTTTTTCGGGGTCTTCTGCGAAATTTTTCCCATTAAAACGATTTCCCCCGGCTTAATCCCCTCAATCTGTTTTATGAGATAAGGCAGACAAGCACCCACCTCCTGTGAGGTGGGCTTCCTGTTTTTTGGGGTTTTATGCTTCACGATGCTTGTAATAAATATTTTTTTGCGATTGAGGCTGTTTTTCATAAGAACGGTGTTAAGGTACTTCCCACTGGCACCCACGAAAGGCCTTCCCGACTCGTCCTCTCTGGCACCAGGATTCTGTCCCACAAGCATGATGTTGGCGTCGTATGGGCCCTCCCCTGGAACCGCGTTTTTTGCGCTGAAGTGAAGCCCGCATTCACGGCATCTTTTGATTTCCTGCTTTAGTTCATCCATTTTCATGATAAAAGAAGTGTTAAACCCCCTAAAGCCAATAAAACGTAGACTATCCTGTTCCACTCGAAAACCTTTCTACCGTCAAAGCCCCCGAAGGGGATGAGGTTGAATAACGCAAGCCAACTGTTTATCAGCAACCCATAGGATCCGATGGCGTTTACTATACCCTCAGTGGTTAGGGTTGATAGAATCAGGAAAAAAGTTGCAGCCACTATGTTTGCTGCGATCCCCGCAGAGGATATGATTCCGTTCTCCCTCCTACCCACTCCCCCCTCAATCATGACTGCGCCCGGCGCAGCTAGGATAAAGCCTGCGAAAGACATGAGTATCGCAAGAGCCAGCATATGGTCGAAGGATTTGAAGGCAGCTGCAACTCCAAAGCGTTGCGCCGTTAATTTATGCGCTAATTCGTGGAAGACGAAGCCTGTGCCCACGGTGAACAAAGCTATTATGAAGTTCATTGGGTAATCCTCAACCGCCGTGGACAATAAAATTGCGAAGGCGATCGACAAAGCCAACCACGCTTTAGCGAGGTCGAAGAGCTCACTGGATTCCATCATACTTTACCGCTTCTCTCGTAGAATCCTGTTAAACTACCCTCTGCCACGATATGCGGCGTCATACTTTGTTCTACCTCCTCTTTTGAGGCTTCGCTTCCCAGGTCAAGGGATTGGTTTAGTGCGTATACGTTGAAAACGTATCTGTGTCTGCCGGATTCAGGGCACGGGCCCCTGTATTCCTCGCCGCCGAAGCTGTTTACCCCCTCGATTCCAGGGGAACTATCCTCTCCTATCTCATTCATTTCAGGGTCGACGTTAAACAAAAGCCAGTGCGTGAAGTCCCCGTATTTCGAGTCGACGTCCTCAAAGATTATCGCAAGAGACTTAGCCTCATCGGGCACATCCTCAATAGTCAATGGGGGGTTCACGTTAATGTCGTCGCAGGTGTACTTTCCGGGCAACTCTTCGCGGTCTTTGAAAGCCGGACTCCATACCCTAAGCTCTGCGACCTCGTAATCTTTTACAACTTTTTCTGCCGGGCTTTCCTCGTAACCCCGCATTACCCCGTATTCTGCGGAATCGATTTCACCCGCCGCAAGCAGGTTGGATCTCCCCTGCTCGGAGTATACGTTCTCCTCCGTATCCCGCCCTACCTCCTCTTCACGGTGTTCCCTGTTATATGCCAATTTTTTCGTCACCTGTTTCCCTTCATATCGTTGAACCTTTTCTCAGCATCCCGGATCCATCTAAAAATCCCTTCATTATTTTTTGGCTTGCGAGATTGCAATAGAGATGGCCCTGCCCTCCGCATAGCCTTTATCAAGCAGGCTGTTTGCTATCTCAATAGCCTTCTTACGCGTGCTTTCATTCAGGTTCTTCATGGAATCCGGATAGTTATCCTCAGACCAAGGCATGCCCCACAACCTCCTATCTCACTGCTGCTCCCAGTAGTGGGGTTTGCCGTAGTAGTCGTAGAGCACGGTTTCCCTCTCCCTGTTTACTGGTTCATCCGGGTTATACTCCGGAGCCTCCTTCACCTGTTCTTGGCTTAAATCCACCAATACTTTTTTGTTGTCTTCGTCTACGGAGGTTATCCATCCAGGCGATACCAGAGTCTTCTTGCTTAGGGGATTCCATGAACTCGTATCCACCACAATGTATCTTATCCTCCACTCAACGTCATCCACTATTAAGTCGTTGACGCCGCCTAATTCCCCGTCGGAAGCGGATATTTTGTAGCCCTTAACTTCATGCCCGCTTCTGAGGTTTGGGTCGCCATCCATCTCCAGCCAGTAACTGGCCCAACCATAATATGGTAGAAACTGTTGCTCCCACTGCCTGTTGACTGGTTTATCCGCTTCAATGGGCGGGGACTGCTCTATCTGTTTTTTCGTCAACCGCACATGGATTTTTTTTGTGTTGTAATCTGGTTCCTCAACGGCTTCAGGCGAGATC
>WJJK01000195.1 GCA_014729705.1 Candidatus Altarchaeales archaeon
AATATCGAGAGCCTTGTGTATTTCTTCCGTATCCAAGGATCCCTTTTGATATAAGTTGAAAGACTCGTTTACATTTGACGGAACCAGCTCAGCAATATCGTCGCCGAAGCCGATGCCGCGAACTTCAGAGTCGAGGGGTTCAAGGGAGAAGTTTTTGGTTCCCTGGGCGGCAAAGTCCCTTCTTATACTGTCTTTTGCCATGATTTTTCGGACTTGGGACCCGACATTTTTGGGCAGTCCTCGGAAGGAGTAACTGAGAACTTTCCCGGAAGATCCTCTGGTAGGACCCTCCGCACTGGCATAGGTTGTCGCGGTGTAGAGTCCCGGAGGAGAGTAGATAGAACCAGGAAAACCATGAGGGACCGATCTTTGTCCACCCCATCCCTTTGTGAGAGCTATTGGAACCCTTCGAAGCTGTGCTTCTCCGGTGCTTTTGTCGGCTTCCTCCCGCTCTTCAACGGCAACGAAGCTGGTCATGGAGGTGATCAAGTTGTACTTGATCCCCAGTTCGGTGAGCTGTTTTTCCTTGAGCTTCTTTTGTCGGTCAGATTGCTGGCTCCCGTATTTTGCCCTCCGCCCATCTTCGAGGTCCTGGATCCTGTGTTTAGCCCAGAATACGGGAATGAATTTACTATTCTCTTTCGTGATTTCCATATCAAGAGGGACTGACCACTCTTCTTCCCCTGCCTTGAGGGTAACATCCATAGCGGATCCATGTCGGATCCTCCCAAAAATAGTGAAAGCATCTCCAGCGAAAACGGGGGGAGTCTCAATAGGGGCTTGATCGACCCTCATCCCTTTCCAGTCGACCTTCACAGAGGGGTAGGCCAGCCGGCGCCGATACCGAAGGCGAATGTGCGGACGTTTTGAGCATTCGATTTACAGAGGGCAATGACATCGTCCTCATTCGATACCTGCCCATCTGTGAACAGGATTATCTGACGCACCTTTTCCTCGTTGTAGGGCCCAGAGACGGCTTCCAGCATCGGGGGGTAGATGTTGGTCCCACCCATATCTGCCTGAACTCTCTCGAGCCAGGAAGAGGCTTCCTGGAGGGAATTTTGTGGCTCGGTGAAACTACCTCGGTGATCTTGGATCCCATTTCCACGGTCAGGTTGAGGTTGAACCCGTAGGGAACGCTATCCTGCGTGGGTGGATTGATTTTCTCCGAATCCGGTTGACCCACCTCTACCGGGTCGTAGGGGACGAACCGTGGGGAGATCGTGGTAGGGATCATAACCCGAAGGGCCTTGTCCTCGAAGGTCAGGGGGCTCACATATGTGATGGAGACTTCAACCTCGGTTTTGGGTTTGAGGTTTCCAACACTGGTTGTGAAAATGTTAGGCCTCTCCTGGTCGAGCAGGAAGGCGCCGTGGCCCTCAGCCATGGCGTCATCGTAGGTCTCGAAGGCCTTTTCTTTTTCGTCTACGACGCCTTCAATGATCCGGTCCCCGACCTTTGCAGAGAACCCACACACGGCAGAGTTCTCTTGCAGGGGGAAGGTGTAGACAGCTTCGAGGTCTTTGTCCTCTTTATTTTTGAAGCGTTGTTTTACAGTGATTCGGGCGTGGGTTCCTGCGATGTGCCCTTCGATCATGACACCTTGCAGGGGGATTTCCCCGCCGTCGGGGGTTACGAGATTGGCGTGTACTTCGTCCTGAGTCTGCGTGTGCGGCATTTACCGGCTCCTTTTGTTTACATCTATCATGTGTTCGGCTACGAGAAGTCTTATCCCTTCGACAACTTTCCCCAGGGTCTTTGAATCAGGTGCCCGGGATCTTCTCAGGTGTAGCTCAATTCCATTCTCAATGGTTACTCGGACCCATGCACTCATCTCAAAATCAGGGCCCTCATCAGGGGGGATTACCCCCTCTGCGATAAGCCTCTCCTTTTTTATTTCTTCGAGAGGTTTACCGGTTTCCTGAGCCGCTCTGATTTCGAGTAGAGTATCGAGGTGCTCCTGTGTGTAGTGTTTCCCCCTTCCGGTTCCGGTGGGTTTGGGGAGAAGCCCTTGTTGGACGTAATAGCGAATCGTCCTCCGACTTACTCCCCCTAGTTCGGAAAGTTCCTTAATCCCATATTTCATCGTTCCGTCCTCCCTCGAGACTGGAACTTAACACCCGACTGTCACGTTGTCAACTGTTAGGTTTTCTTCCGGGGTTTTTTTACCTTAAACCCTTGATTTTACAAGGAAAGGCAGGAAGGACTCTGGGGGAGTTCCTATAAGATCATGAAAAGATTGTGAAAATAGAGACTGTGA